>DATEMG010000020.1:0-15627 GCA_035275805.1 Blastocatellia bacterium | reverse complement strand
CACTCCCCACTCCCCACTCCCCACTCCCCACTCCTGAGCTGTTAATGAAGCCGGCGCCGGAGTCGTTATATTCATGCCTTGGCGCCAGCCCTATTGCGGGCATTAATTGTGCCTGGCTTGTGCGGCGGCGCGATGAATCCTTACAATGGCGCTTCAAATTTTGTCGCATCTTATTGAAACAGATATGAACAGGGTTGCGTATAACGGTCTCGGTTGAAGAGTTTCCATCAGGATAAGCGACTCAACATAACAAATACGAAACAGTGGGCTTTTTTCATCCTTCGGGGGGGAGGCATCTAGGAGAGACATGGCTTTATCCAGAAACAAGAAGATAATAATCGTGGCGGGCGCCATCGTGGTGGTCGGCGTCGTCATCGGCGTCACCCTCTCGCAGCGCAAGGACCTGCCGGAGGTTCAGGCGGCTAAGGTCGAGCGCCGCGCCTCGCTCGAAGCCAAAGTGACGGCCAACGGCGAAGTCCATCCGATCCAGTTCATTACCCTGCAAGCGGAAGTTCCCGGCCGCGTCACTGACGTTTATGTAAAAGAAGGCGACGTGGTCAAGAAAGGCGCGGCGTTGCTCCGCGTCGACCCAACACAAATCGAAAGCGCGACCTCGGTTCAGCAGGCAGGTTTGCGGGCCATGGAGTCCGAGGTCCAAAATCAAATTTCGGCGCTGACAGCGGCGGAGAATTCAGTCAATACAGCTCGCGCCTCGTTCACCACATTCCAGGCCGAACTTGATCGCGCGAACGTCGAGCGCGCCAATGCCGAGATCGAGCTCAAACGCGCCGCGAACCTGCTCGAAGAAAAAATTATCTCGCGCCAGAGCTACGACACGGCCAGGATGCGCTTTGATTCCGCCACGGCCTCCGTCAACGCCGCGAAGGCACGCGCCGATCAGGCCCAGGTTCAGGTCAAGGACGCGCAGATTCGTGTCGAACAAGCCAAAACCACGATCGAGGCGGCGAAGGCTCGCGCGGCGCAACAGCAGGCCAACCTGGCGCAGCAATCCGATCTGCTACGCAAGACCACGCAGTACGCCACGATTGACGGCGTCATCGGCGGCCCGATAGTTCAGGTCGGCACTTACGCGCTGGCCAACTTCTCGTCCACGCAGTTGATGCTCATCGCCGACATGTCGGCCATCAACGTCAAGGTCAACGTTGACGAGACCGACATCACCAACGTAAAGCTCGATCAGAAGGTGAGGGTGAAAGTCGACGCGCTCGGCGAGACCGAGATCGAGGGCAAGGTCGTCGAGATCTCCCAAACCGCCCAGGACAGGTCAGGCCGGACGATCGCCCAAACCTCATCGAGCGGCTCGCAGGAGGCGAAGGATTTCAAAGTCACCATCCGCCTCGTGAATATGAGCGAGGAGATTCGCAACCGTCTGCGTCCGGGCATGTCGGCCACGGCGACGATCAGCACCGACCGCCGCGAGAACGCCATCGCGGTCCCGCTTCAAGCCCTGGTCGAACGCGATCCCGAACAGATCAAAACGGGATCTGGCGCGACGCCGACGCCGGCCGCGCAGAATCAGAATCAGAATCAGAACCCGAAAGACAAGAAGCCTGTCAAAGGCGTCTTCGTCATCCAGAACAACAAGACCGTCTTCACCGCAGTCGAGACCGGGATCACCGGCGAAAACGACATCGAGATCAAGAGCGGTCTGAACGAAGGCCAGGAGATAGTCACCGGGCCTTACCGCCAACTCCGCACCCTCAAGAACGATCAGGCGATCAAACGCGAAGACAAGACCAAAAAAGCGGCGGGCGGCGCCGGCAACGAGAACAAGTGAGCGACCTACAGGCGCCAGAAGGGGATTCAAATGATAGGGACAATAATGGAAAGAGAAGGAGCCGCGCAGAGTGCATCGCAGCAGGAGAAGCCGCGCGAGGCGATGATCAGAACCAGCGATTTGTGGAAGACCTACGTGATGGGCGACGAGGAAATTCACGCGCTGCGCGGGATTTCGTTCGAGATTAAGCGCAACGAGTATGTGGCGATAATCGGCCCGTCAGGCTCCGGCAAATCGACTCTGATGAACCTGATCGGATGTCTCGACACGCCGTCCAGGGGCGAATACTGGCTAAACAACAAGATGGTCTCCCAGATGGACGACGACGAGTTGGCCCACATCCGCAACAAGGAGATCGGGTTCGTCTTCCAGACTTTCAACCTGCTGCCCCGCGCGACAGCGCTGCACAACGTCGAGCTGCCGCTGATCTACAGCGGCACGCCGTCGTCGAAGCGGATCGATATGGCGAAGAAGGCGCTAGAATCCGTTGACCTCGGCCATCGGATGTCGCACAAGCCGAACGAATTGTCGGGCGGCCAGCGCCAGCGCGTGGCCATCGCCCGCGCGCTGGTCAACAACCCCTCGATCATTCTCGCCGACGAGCCGACCGGCAACCTCGATTCGAAGACCTCGGAAGAGATCATGCAGTTGCTCGACACGCTTCATCAACGCGGCAACACGATCATCGTCGTGACGCACGAACACGACATCGCAAAGCACGCCCACCGTGTGATCTCGATCCTCGACGGAGAGATCTCGAAGGACGAACTGACCGGCAGGCGCCTTCCCGCGTGACCAAATAGACAGGATTTACAGGATTTCTCAGGATTCGGCTCACCACGAAATCCTGAGAAATCCTGTAAATCCTGTCTATTTTCATCCTTCCAGGTTGTCGCCACGCGACATGAACAACTCCACACTAATTCGAAGCCGGATTAACGCGTAGCGCGCTTGCCGATGCAATAGAGATAAGACGCCGTGCGGATGAAGAGCTGGCCGTCGGAGATCGCCGGCGAACTCAGGCAGTAATCGTTGAGCGAGTTCTCGGCCAGGATTTCGAACTGCGGCCCGGCTTTGACGACGGTGGTAGTCCCTTCTTCATTCGTGGCGTAGACACGGCCGTCGGCCAGCACAGGCGAAGAGCTGTAGGTCCCAGGCTTCAACCGCTGCGGCGGGTAAACGTCCTTGCCGGTCTTGGCGTCGAGACAAAGGAAGCCGCCGTTGTCGCGCACTATGTATAGATATTTGCCGTCGGTCACAGGCGTGGGCACGTCAGGCCCGCTGTCGATGATCCAGGCCCGATGGGAGTTGGTGATGTCGCCGCGCCCACCCGCGCGCAGCGCCAAATACGGCTTGTGCTTGGCCCCGGCGTAAATCATCCCGTCCACCACGACCGGCGAGTTGACTATGCGATAGAAGGGGTTGTTCTCCGGGTTCAGGCCGTTGGCCCGCCACAACTCTTTGCCCGTCGCCAGATCGTGCCCCGTGACGCAATCGCCGCCGCTGATGACCAACTCGGTCGCGCCGTTGTGTCGCAGCAGCGCCGGCGTGATGTATGAGTCGGGCGATTCCTGGATCGCAGCCGTGGGGCGTTCGGCGCGCCAGACCGTTTTACCGGTCGCCTTTTCGATGCGCAGAATGTAAGAGGGCTCATCGGTCCTCATCCCGTGCAGCACCGGGACGTAAAGCGAATCTTCATGGAGCAGCGGCGACGAAGCGAACCCCCAGTTCAAACCGAATTTGCCGTAATCCTTCTGAATGTCGCGCGTCCACAGCTCATTGCCTTTGAAATCGAAGGCCTTCAAGACGCCAGTGCCGGTCAAAACCCACACGCTGCGGCCGTCGGTGACGGGCGAAGGCGACGACATGTTCTGTTTGCGCAACTTCGTATCGCCGGCGCCTAGCAATTTCTTCCAGAGCGTGGTCCCCTTCGTCCGGTCTATACACAAGAGGTAAATGTCGCCCTTGACCGATTTGTTGGATTCCCCCTCGGACGCGTTGAGAAAGATGGTATCGCCCCAGATGATCGGCGTCGAACCGCTCCAGGCGGGCATCTCCAGCTTCCACGTGACGTTCTCTTCGGTCGTCCATTTGAACGGCAGATTCTTTTCATCGCTGATGCCGTTGAGCGCAGGGCCGCGCCATTGCGGCCAGTTGTCCGCCGAAACGATGTTCAGCGCAGCGACAGTTGACAGGACGATAATGACCAACACGAGCGTGAATCGACGGCGCATGTCTTTCCTCCGAAAATCCCTGGAAGCCAGGGGCGATTTTCATGGCGTCGTTCATTGCGACCTGAACGACTCTTTCAATTTTGTAGTGTTCGCGAACCCAGACGAAACCTTTCCCAAATTTCGTCTGGGACGCCGAATGGTAGATCAATCTCCGGCGATACCTTTCAAGACGGGGTTTATACTGTCTCGGTTTCCAGCATTCCTATAAAGCCCATTTCTGCTTACGGTTCGCATTTTCAAGCAACCAGCAAACCCGCGTTTTAGTGTGCAAGTAGGGGGCGAACACTGCAAAAACCTCAATTTTTCCCACTTCCGAACAGTCGTTCGAGGCGCTCCGACACCTCGCGCTGTTGCTGGTCTTCGACGACGGAGTAGACATCCGCCGTGATCGCGATCGAGCTATGCCCAAGCCGATCGGAGACCATCTTGAGCGGCACGCCGGCGTTCAAGAGCGCCGAGGCGCAGGAATGCCGCGATACCTGATTTGTCGGCTTCGTCGGTCAATTCGGCCCCTGGTCCAGGTCTGTCAACCGCTCGTCAAAGTCGCGGATGTCGGCCCGCATCCTGCCGATATCTTCGGCGAAGACAGCGAACCGGCGGTCAATTCCGCGCAAGTGCTTCTCAATAGCGCCAATCCGCTCGGTCAACGTTTCGCGCGTCATCACCATCTCTTTGATGATCTGATCGAGCAGCGGCCGGGGCGTGTTCGTCCCCAGGCTCTCAAGCGCGCCGAGCCTGGCGTCCAGGTCGCCGAGTTTGCGCAGGATCTGGTCGAGCTTCTCGTTCATCGTCAGGTCCGCAGTGTTGGCATTTTCGTCGGTCATCGATCACCCTGAGAGAAAAAATGTTTTATAGAACTTCAGAACTTCAGCCTGTCCAGGGGCGAGTTGCGAGAATGCTTGAAGGCGGCCGATGCCTTCAAAGACGCGCTACACGACTTGTGGGTCGGATTACTCGCCGCCGCGCCTTTTTTCGGAAACTCAGCGCGAATCACTTTCAAATCGATGAAAGGTCTGCAATGTTTACGCTGACGGCCTCGATTGGCGCGGAGTCGGTGAGGCTCAGGCCATTGCGCTTATTCCTCTTCATCTACGGCGTGATGTCTAGTTAACTCAATGTCTTGAGCTTTCAGTTCGGTGTGGTGTTCGATTAACTTTGAACCTATTTCTTTTTCGTGGTTGAGTGTATCAATGAGGCGCTCAGTACGCTCAAGTTCTGTGATTATCGCTTCGGACGGCTCCTCCGCGAGAAGATATTCGCGAAGCCCATTAAGGGCTTTGTCATACGGCTCGACTGCCTTGCGGTAGTTTTCGGCGGCCTCAATCAATTCTGCCTCTGACTTTCTGTTGTCAAGGGCAGCGACCTTCAAATAGACGCGTTGCGCCCGGATAAATTCGGCAGCAGCTGCAGTCGCTCGTTGCCTCAGTTCCAACAGATTCTCATCCATCGCCGCTCCTTTCGCGCGGATTGTAATCACCTGCTCATGATACATCACGGAGTCGTAGGGTTGAAGGTATTCGGACTATGGGTGGTTCCTGAATTGGTGGGTTAATCCGGTAATGCCGACGGCTTCGATTGACGCGGAGCGTTCTTGAAGATGACAAACGCCAGAAATAGACAGAATGCGGCCATCAGTCCGGTGTAGATTCTCAGCCGCTGCTAGTCAATCCGAGCGGCGCGTGATTCGAGCGTGAGACGGGACATGTAGCCAGGTCGAGCATTCCCTTCCGGGAGTTGGCTGGAGCGCTGATGGGTTTAATGACCACTTACGGCGTTAGCTGTACGCTGGCTGCGGACTTCTTCTGTGAGCGCCGACGGCCACTCCCGCGCAAAATCGTCCCTGACCCCGCCAGCCGCGAGGAAGGCGATCTCCGCTTTGAGCCCACGCTTTCTCTTCGGCGCGCAGACGTTCCGCTTTCGCCTTTTCTAGCCGCTCGGCGTTTTCCGTCTGCCGTATAGCCAACTCTTCGCGTATGGCAGCACTCTCTGCACGCCGAGCTTCAAAACCCTTTTCGGATTAGACAGAGATCAGATGCTCAACTGCCCGCGTCATGTCATCAAAACGGACCAGCTTGACGAGGTACTTTTGCGCACCTGCGCTAAAAGCCGCCTGCAAATCATGAGGATAGGCGCATGCCGAGTAGAACAATATTAGAGTGTGCGGGTCAAACTCGCGAATGCGGCGGCACAGTTCGAGCCCGGACCCAAAAAGTGTGGCGTTTCGGGACTCGCCTGCCACAAAAATCATGGGGCGTTTCAGGACAACGCCAACGCTTGAACGGGCGAAATGCCCCGCGTTCAATACCGTCATTTCGGCGTGGCGATTGCAAGTATTCTGGATAACAGATTAGTCCATGCTGCGGCGCTTTCACTGAATCCGCTCTATCTTAGTCACGACATCGATTAATCCCTAACCGCATCAAATGCGTAGAAGGGGGCAAAGTGACCAATATAACCTTACTCGATCGAAATAACGCTCTATCGGTAAACTTACGACAACAAGCGAAAGAACTTCAGGATGTATCTGCGTCGCTAATCACCAGAAGCCAGGCGCTAAGGATTCGCGCCGGAGAGTTAATCAATCAGACGAAACGGTTGGGTATAGGCGCCCCGCGAATGCGGATATTTCGCTGGGGAGGCATAGAGGCGCTTTGCGAACTTTATTGCCAGAAATTCGAAATGTCAGAAACAGCGGCGAGATACAAATCTAACTTGATTGACGGTTATCCGAATGTCAAATGACCGTTTGCCAGTACTGGCAAACGTCTCTGAGGCAAGAACCGATACAGTACTTACCGACACGAACGGCCCCGGATTTCAAACACTGCCCCCGGCTGTGAACGTTCGCCGATTGAATGTCACCCTGTTGATATTCTTCCGGTGAACTTTTTGCGTTTAAACGCCCGCCATTACGTTTTTCGATCAGTGCCCCCCCTACGCCTCGGCTCTTGGATCAAATCGGAACAATCAAGAGTGGGACAGACTGAAGTCCGCGCCACGCTAACGGCAGGCGATTGTCGTCCCAGACCACTTGAAATCCTCCTCGCCAGAAAAAGGACGCAGGCCCTCCTACAAATTTGACGCCTTGATAGTTTCAAAAGTGATCTCATACTTCTTCCCCTGCAACGATCGTGCGACAAGCGGCGAGAAATCGGATAATATGTGGCCGCGCCTCCCTGCCCATCTGTCCGAGGTCGGGCCGCCGTCGGGTCGCATCATATGAGATCGTCTCATACACATGACTATCAGAAAATCGCCGTCTTTATTGACTTTGAAAACATCTCTTTGAGCGCCGCCAATCACTTCGGCGAATTCGATCTAGGGTTGCTCCTCAAAGCCATCCAGCGGCGCGGCCGTATCACGCTCAAACGCGCCTACGGGGACTGGTCGCGGCTGATCAAGTACCGCGACGCGCTGCGCGAGAACGCGGTGGAGCTCGTTCAACTTTACTCTTACAACGTCCAGCAGGGCGGGAAGAATCGCGCCGACATCAGGCTGGTGATCGACGTCATGGAGAGCCTGTTCATGCTGGATTACATCGACACTATCGTGATCGTCTCCGGCGACAGCGATTTCTCTTCGCTCATGAGCAAGGCGCGCGAATACGGGAAGTACACGATCGGGGTCGGCGTGCAGGCGTCGACCAGCGATCTTCTGATCAAGTCCTGCGACGAATTCATCTTCTACGACAAATTGGTGGAGGAGGCTTACGAACAGCTCAAGGCGCCGCGTTCGTTGTCTGTCAGTGAGTCTGTGATCGAAGCCCACCAGGGCTTCGTCTCCGCCACACCCGGGACGGTTGCGGAGACCGGCGCCAGGGCCGCCGAGGAAAAGGTCGCCGTTCCGCGCCGGGTGGTCATCAAGCGCGCGCCGCCGATCACGGCCCCCGCGAGCGCCTCGAGCGCGACGACGACAGCGCCGGTTAAGCGCTCTGAGCGCGAGACGCTGCGCTATTTCTTCGAAGACCTCCGCCTGCCAGTCATTCCTCCCGACGTCCGCGCCAACATCCTGGCCGAATTGTTGAGCGCTGCGGAGCCGGCGGAGCCACGGGCGACTCTCAATCAGGCGATCAACAAACTCAAAGCCAGATACGACTTTGAGAACGTCTACCGCAAGCGCGAGGACATTCGCGCAGTGGCGCGGCTCGCTTACCGCGCCGGCCTCTTCGACTTCAAACCCGAATCCCCTTCGCTCTCGGCCTACGTCCGGAATCTCAACGAAAACGACGCGGAGCGCGCCAACAGGCTCGTAGACCAGAGCCTGCTTCGCCTCGCGCTGGAATCTCACATCCGCCTGACGCCGCCCTGCGCGACCTCGATCCTCTTCGCCCCCGCGCGCGGCGAAAGTTACTGCGCCGACCTGCTGAATGAATTGTCCGATCTGGAATTTGCCGAGCACAGCGGCAATCAATACTTTGTCCGGCGGACAGACGCCATCAACCTGTCGCTGCAGAGGCCTGAGCTGGCGGGGGTCAAGCGCGACCTGGAACAATTCTCGCTGCACACGAACGACCGGATCACGCTGGAAGAAGCCGACCGTCTCTTCGACGCGGCGTCCGACCTGCGCCGCCACGACTTCATCGCCAGTTCCAACTGCGCCCTGCGCGGGCTGAAAATCCTGGCCGAACTCTACCTGCGGCGGGAGCCGGAAGTCAGCGTTGACGAGTTCCTGTGGGGCGCGGCGAGTTATTGCAGTTCACGCGCCGGCGCCTACTTCCGCAACCGCGACTACATCAGCGCGCGCCACTACTACCTGGCCTTCTTCTGGATCACCCAGGAAGGCGACTTCGCCTGGGAACTGCTGCGCCCGCTGCTCCCTTCTCTGCTCAGCTATTTCTGGATGACGCTCAGCCACGAGGTGGAGGTGCGAGTCAGCTCTTTCAGCGGCCACATGGCGCCGGGCGACACCGCCGTCGCGCTGGTCAGAGAGTTGAACGATTTTGGCCTGAAGAAAATGGAAGAACTGGCCTACGACCTGGCGACGGCCAACGCCGCGCAGCTCAGGGCATTAATCGCGCAGATCGAGACCGCGGCGCAATCGAACGAACAGCAGATGGCGTTGACCGTTTTGAATTCGGCTCACGACCGCTTCACGGCCAATTGAAATGCGGAATGCGGATTTATCGATTCCGAGAATCCTGATTCTACTGCGGAGCCTCTTGCGTGAGATAGAGTGTCGACTAGCATTCCGCATTCTTCTCGTTATCCCAGGTCCAGCGCCATGATCGTCCCGCGGTCGCGCAGATACAATCTCGTCCCCGAAAGCGTCGGCGCAGTCCACGCCACCTGTTTCATCACCGGAGCTTTGGCATGAATCTGTAAGCCTTTCTGTCCAGGCGAAGCTATCGCCAATTCCCCATCTTCGTCGAGGATCACGAATTTCTTGTCGGCGTAAAGAAAGCTGGCGCGGGCCAGCGCGCGATCCTGCCACGCGACCTTTCCGTCCTTGACGTTGATCGCGCTGAAGAAAGCGGGGCCGGAGACGCTACTCGTCCCATAAACCAGATCGCCCACGCGCACCGCATTGCAGAAATGGATTTTGACTCTGTTGCTCACCCAGACCTCCGTCGCCGTGGTCTGATCTCCGCTGCGCGTGAGTCGGATCACGCGGCTGCCCGTGCCGTAAGCCGACGACAAAAACAACAACCTGTCCGAAGGGTCCCACACCGGCGTGCTGATGCTCACCCCGAAATCGGTCTTGGCTGAATAGCTCCAGAGCAGGGCGCCACTGGTCGCGTCCGAGCCGTAAATTTCGTTCTGCCCGCAATGAACTACCTGATCCTGCCCACCGACGTTGATGATTATCGGCGAGGCCGGCGCGGGCGTGAAATTGATGTTCTTCCAAACGACAGCGCCCGTCCGTTGATCGAACGCCATCAGGCATTGGCCCGAACGCCCTCCCACCGGAACGATCACCGTGTTCCTGTAAGCCACTGGGCTTGGGCTGTAACCGCGGCCGTCGAAGGATCCTCCGAGTTCGGACCAGAGGTCGTGTTTCCAGACCGCCCGACCGTTATTTTTGTTGAGCGCGTGCATCGTGCCCTTCACGCCGACGGCGAAGATCAAGTTGCCGGCGATCAGCGGCGTTGAATGCGGGCCTTTTCCGGCGCTCATATCCAGCCCACTCGTGTTGGCCTCGTAAGGGAATTCCCACACCGTCTTGCCGGTCTCGGCGTCGAGCGAGATTATGACCTCGCGATTGCCGCTGCTGTACATCGTGTAAAGCCTTCCCTGTTCAGCCAGGATCGCGGAATGACCTTCGCCGAGCGGGCGGCTCCACAAGCGCTTCGGCCCGCCGGCGGGCCAATTCTCTTTTATGCCATGCGCCGCGACCTTGAAATTACGATTCGGCCCACCCCATTGCGGCCAGGCCGGAGTAGAGGCCGCGGGTGTTTGCGCGGGAGCTTTCGATCTCGTCTCCTGTTGTCTTGTTTGAGCGGCGACTGAGGCCGCGATGGCGACGAACGCGATAAAGATCGCCAATAGCGTTTTTACGAAGAGATATTTGTCACTGATTCCATTCGGTCGGAATTTCATTCGCTCCTCCTTGAATAATCGTTTGTAGTATAAACCCATGGGGCGTATCGGACGATTGTCGGAGCTTTATCGGCCTTTGCCGCGCCAGCGCTTCGGCCAATTTGCATTTCCGCCATCTGAGCGTGTAGCATCCCGGCTTGAGGCCGGAGCTGAAATTATAAAACCGCCCTCCGGTCTGGTCGCCTATGATTGTTCGCTAAAAAATGAGTCGCCCGCGCACGTCAGTAACGTCACTATCCACCGTGATGAAAGGGTATTGGCGCGCCAACATGTCGCGGCTCATTCCTTCCGAAAACGCAGATCAATCCAAAACTGAGACGGGTATCGCCGATCCTGAGACGCAATTTAACGCAGCCCTCTGTTCGGCGCCGCGTTTTGGAAAACCGCGAACAATTTTTGGGGAAGATTGAAATGGATTTGAAGGATCAAAAACTGGAGCGTTACGGCTGGAACGATTTCTTCGCCGCGCATTTCCACGAATTTGCCGCGCAGGGTTACGTGGCCGGACGCGTCGCTCTCGAATACAACCAGTTCTGTCGCGTCTACACCGCGGGGGGCGAAATGTTGGCCGAAATAGCCGGCCGGTTGAGGCACGAGGCCGAGAGCCGCGCCGACCTTCCGTCAGTCGGCGACTGGGTCGCGCTGCGCATGGTCGAAGGCGGAAACAAGGCGGTGATCCATGCCGTGCTGCAGCGCCGCAGTAAATTCATGCGCAAGACCAAAGGATCGAAGACCGAGGAGCAGGTCGTCGGCGCGAACATTGACACTCTCTTTCTGGTCACGTCGCTCAATCAGGACTTCAACCCGCGACGAATCGAGCGGTATCTGGCCGTCGCGTGCGAGAGCGGCGCAAGCCCCGCGATCCTGTTGACCAAGTCCGACCTCTGCGACGACGTGGAGGCGAAGGTCAAAGAGGCGGAAAATGTCGCGGCCGGATCGCCGATTCACGCCGTCTGCGCGATAAGGGGCGAAGGGCTTGAGGCCCTCGATCAATATTTCGCCCCGGGCAAGACGGTCGCGCTGGTCGGGACGTCGGGCGTGGGCAAATCGACCCTGATCAACCGTCTGCTGGGTTTCGAACGGCAGAAAGTCAAGGAAGTCCGCGAACATGACGACCGGGGTCAGCATGCGACGCGCCATCGCGAACTGATTTCGACGCCGAACGGCGCGCTGGTTCTGGACACTCCGGGCATGCGCGAATTGCAGTTGTGGGACGTCGAAGAAGGCGTCGAGACGGCCTTCGATGACATAGAAGAACTGGCGGCGCAATGTCACTTCAGCGACTGCCGGCACCAGACCGAACCTCGATGCGCCGTGCGCGAGGCCCTGGAATCGGGCGCGCTCGACGCCGCGCGCTTCGAGAACTACCTGAAGATGCGGCGCGAACTCGACCACCTGGCCCGCCGCCAGGATCAACTCGCCCAGCGGGTCGAAAAAAACCGGTGGAAGAAACTCTCAAAGGCGGCCGAAGAGAGGTCGAAGTCGAAGCGAGGCGGGAAATAACGATTTAATTGCCGGCCGCAGATCGCTTCGGGAGGGGAAGTGAGAGGGCACACGCTTGGCGGCGGGGGGCAGGAGATGCAGCTGTTGTCCGCTGACACTTTCGGGCCGCCTGACAGCAACAGGCCGAGCGAATTTCTAAATCGCCGATTAGATCGGTTAGCCAATGCGTTTAGGGAACTGTGGCGCGAGTTGTTTACTCGCGCTCGTTTCCTGATCGGACGGGGCCACAAACAGGGCGATTAAACAAATCGCCCCACACCTATCAGCGTTTAGCGAGGCGGGCGCCGTAAAATTTGACGCCGAAAATCATCAACAGTCCGACGAGCAGGTAGACCACCGAATTCGCGCTCAGGCATCCGCTCATTCCGAAGACTGGCGCGGCTACGCCGATCGCATACGTCCCCACGCCGCCGCCCAGCCAGCCGATGGCGTTCATCACACCGACCGCCGTCGCCCGTCGCTCCGGCCTGACCACGTCGTAGAGCGAAGCCCAGATGTTCGAATCATAAATCCCTTTGAAATAACCGAAGCCGATCATCGCCAACACAAGCACGGGGATCGAGAGCGTCCATCCGGTGAGAAAAATGAACGGCGCCCCGGCGAATAATCCGACCGCCTGAGCCATCATTCGTCCACTCCCATGCTTCTTCGCCAAACGGTCGGCCAGCACGCCGCCCGCGATTGCCCCCAGCATAGAGGCGATCTGCATATAGAACGTCGCGCTCACGCCCGCCATCGAAAGGCTCATCCCGAACTGGCGCTTCAGGTAGGTCGGCATCCATGACAGAAAGATCATCGCCACGAAGTTCGCCCCGACGAAGACTAGAATCAACACACGCGCCATCGGCGTCCTTACCTGGATCAATACTCCGGCGGCGGCCAGGGCGACCATGATCAATATCCGTTCGGCTGTCACTTTTACGATGAGCAACGTCAACAGGCTCGCGCCGATGTAGACGGAGATCATCAAGCGCGTCAGCGGCCGTTTAAGCAAGGATCTGATTTCCGCAATCAGGTCGATTCGGTCGAGGTTCGCCACGTGTTCCGCCTGGCCGCGCTGCGGCTCTTTGAGGAAGAAGAGCAACACGAGTCCGAGCGCCACGCCGAACCAGCCGAACAGATAGAAACTCGACCGCCAGCCGAAATGATCGGCCATCACTCCGGCGACCGCGCCGCCGGCGATCGTCCCCGCGTAAACGCTCGACTGGTGGACGCCCAATGCGCGCGAACGCGTGTCGGGCCCGTGGTAGTCGCTCAGCAGAGACATCGAGGCCGGAAAGTAGAACGCCTCGCCGAAGCCTTCCAGCGCGCGACAGATCACCAAATGGGTGTAGTTCTTCGAGAAGGCCGTCGCGACCGTGATGAGCGACCAGAAGATCAGCCCGCCCAGAATGAGCGTCTTGCGCCTGAAGCGGTCGCCGACCAACCCGGCAAGCGGCGCGGCCGCGGCGTAAACCCACATGAAAGACGCGCCGATGATGCTGAGCTGCTCGTCGCTCAATTCCATCTCGCCCTTGATCGGTTCGAAGACCGAGAAGATCGCCTGGCGGTCCGCATAATTGAAGAAGCAGACGAACCAGAGCATCGCCACGACAAACCATTTGTAGTTGCTCTGCCCGCTCTTCATCTCGGCGTCTCTGCGGCGCATCTGTGGATGATTGGAATCAGTATTCTCCACGCCTCTCGAATTTTCCTTTGACGTTTTCGCCGAATTTGCGCTTCGCCGCTTCAAGCCGAGCCAATACCTCGTCTAGCGGCAGCCCGGCCGATTCGCGCGCGGCCGAGATCAGCGTGTGGCATTCGTTAGTATCCATGAAGCGAGCGGCATCGAGCAGCGGCGCTTCATCTTCTTCGGGGACGACCAGGAAGCCGTGTTTGTCGGCGTGAATCAATTGCCCCGGCTTCACGCGCCGCCCGAAGACTTCCACTTCGCAACCCCAACGAACCGGCCACGAATACGCATGACCGACGCACAACCTTCGGGCCAACGCCTTGAAACCCGCATAACACATCTCGTCAAGGTCGCGTATACAGCCGTCCGCAATCGTCCCGACGCAGCCCAGCGCGCGGTGTACATTCGCGTTGATCTCGCCCCAGAACGCCCCGACGAAATTCGGCTTGTCCAAATCCTGCACGACGACGATCTTCGGCCCCGGGACGCTCGCCAGGTAAGCGCGATATTCATTCCATCCATTGGGATTATTTTTCCGATGCTCGGGATTGCCCGGTTCGCAAACGACCGTTACCGCATAACCGACCATCGCGCCCATCTGCGGCATGAAATCAACGGTTTCTTCAAGGTTGAAGCCGTCGCGCCCTGCGTCGCATTTCGTCACCTGCTCCCAGCCGTTGTAGATCGTAGGCGTATTCCATCGGCGAAGTTCCAGCAATTCACCGTGCGTCAGGCGGCGCGTTTTCATCTCGCCATCCGGTGTGTCTTTTGTCGTAATCATTCCTAATCACTCCTTCTCATTCGAACTCACACAATTCGATCCAATAATTCCATCCCGCTGGCGAAGCGCCGCAGATTTTCGAGAAAATGTCCGACCAGATCATTTTGCTCGCGGACCTGGCCGCCCGCTGAATGCGGCGTGATAAAACAGTTCGGCGCGCTCCACAACGGATGATCAGGCGGCAGCGGCTCCGGCGTAGTTACGTCGAGGTAGGCCCCCGCGAGGCTGCCCAGTTCAAGCGCCGCCAGCAAAGCCTCCTGGTCAACTGTCGAGCCGCGCCCTATGTTATAAAAGATCGCGCCCGGCTTCATCCGCCGGAACCTGTCTTCGCCGAAATACCTCGCAGTCGAATGGTTGGCAGGCAGCAGGTTGATTACGTGATCGGCCCGCGGCAAAAACTCCGCGACCTGCTCTTCGGTAATGATCCTGACCGGCTCGTCGCCCTTGACGGTTCGCCGCACGCCGATCAGGTTCATCCGAAATGGCGCGAGCAATTCGCACAACCTGATCGCAATCGCCCCGAACCCGAAAAGCAGCGCCGTCTGACTGTTCAGCAAAAATGATTCACTTCGACGTCGCGCCCAATGCCAGGCGCGGTCGCCGAGTTGCGTTTTCAGCGATTCGGGCAAGCGTCGCGCAAAAGCCATCATCATAGCCAGCGCGTGCTGCGCGCACGGATCGTCGTACACGCCGGAACTGGTCGTTAACATCGCGCCGCGCGCGCGGAGAGCTGTTTTGAAATCGTCACGGTCGTAGGCCGTGTAACCGGCGGTCGTCAGATGAATCCACTTCAGGTTGCTGAGCCGCATCGCCTGCTCCGCATCCGGCTGGCCAAAGGCGATGTCGGCGACGGCAAGTTGCGCATCAACCGGAGCCGCAGCCAGATTGGACTGATTCGTCTCCGCAGCGTAAATCAACCGATGCGGCGCAACGTTTGCGCCCAGCTCCGCCCGGACTTCATCCGGAAATTTCGCGTTCGTCCAAATCGTCAATGCTGATTGGGTCATAAAATACGCAGGCGGTGAAGAAGAGATGATGATGCCCCTTGGGAGCGCCGCCCTGGGAGCGCAGGCATCCTTGCCTGCTTGCTTCGATCAGTCATT
>DATEMG010000019.1:0-4958 GCA_035275805.1 Blastocatellia bacterium | reverse complement strand
ACACAGGGCGGGCCGCTGCGATCGGCAGCGCGACCGTAAAAGTCGCGCCTTTGCCAGGCCCCTCGCTCGCGGCGTGAACCGTCCCGCCGTGCATCTCGACTATATGACGCACGATGGCAAGTCCCAGTCCCAGTCCACCCTGCTGCCGGTTCATCCCGCTGTCCTCTTGCCGAAAGCGTTCGAAGACGTAAGGCAGAAACTCCGGCTTGATCCCCTGCCCGTTGTCGGCGACGGCTATCTCGACGTGCGAGTCGGCGCGCTCAATGCTCACCTCTACACGCCCGCCCTTCGGCGCGAATTTAACCGCATTGGAAAGCAGGTTCCATACGACCTGTTGCAGCCGCTCAGCGTCACCCCACACCGTCTCCGCCGTCGAGCCTAGCATCGCGATCAGCTGTATCCCTTTCGCCTCAACCGCCGGCTGGACCGCCTCGATGGCGGCCTCGATGACCGAACCGAGCTTGAGCGGGGCGACGTCCAGGCTCATCCTGCCTGTGATGATGCGCGAGACGTCGAGCAGGCCGTCGATGATCTGCTTTTGCGAGCTGGCGTTGCGCATGATGATTTCGTGAGCGCGGTCGACTTGCGCGGCGTCGAGGCGGCCAGCGCGCAGCATCGCCGCCCAGCCCTTAATTGCAGTAAGCGGCGTCCGCAGTTCGTGCGAGACGGTGGAGAGGAACTCGTCTTTGAGCCGGTTGGCGTCTTCGGCCGCCGTCCTTGCGTCTCGCTCACTAGCCAGAAGCTGCTGGCGTTTCGCCAACAGCGATAACCGCGCCTGGCTCAGGATGGAAATTGCTATGCCGATGCCCATGAAAATGCCCACTTCTAGCAACTCCGCGACATTGTTGATGTGGATCGTGTAAAGCGGCGCGATGAAGAAGTAATTGCCGAGGATCGCGCCGAGAGCGGTCGCCAAAAACCCTGGACCCAGGCCGCCGTACCAGGCGGCCACCATAACCGAGAGTGTGAACATCAGGAGCGGGGCTGCATCGCCGAGAGTTGAATTAAGCAGAAACCTGGCGGTGAATACGACCGCAGTCACCGCGATCGCTACGAAATATCGCAACGACTTGGAAGGCAATGTGGACATATACTCCTCTTTAAGTCTATACCCGGGAGATTTGTGAAAAAAGCCAATTCTCGGCCCTGTATTTTCGCCGGATCCCCATGGCCGAAGTCCTTTCTATTGCGCTGAAAGAGGATCAATGTAATGGGCTACTGAGACTAATTGCCGACCTGGCAGATGGGGCTGGACGGCTAAAATCCGCACAAATACTACGCCTGGCCGACGTGAGAAGGATGTTATTACAGAGCGGCGCGCCTAAGTGTCGCAGGCTTCGATTGGCGCGGAACTGGCACGGCCATTGCGGATATTGTCTTTGAGAAATCGAACAACAAAAACGAATTTTCATAAAGAGGAATCGCGGCTATGAGCATTAAACTTAACCACACCATCGTTCACTCGCGCGACAAGGGCGAGTCCGCAGCTTTTCTTATTGAAATTCTCGGGCTTCCTGCTCCGACTCCATTTGGACCGTTCCTGACGGTGAAGGTGGATAATGAGGTCACTCTGGACTTCTACGAAGCCGACCGCGAGATTGCGCCGCAACATTACGCCTTTCTGGTGAGCGAGATGGAGTTTGACGAAATTCTTGGGCGCATCAGGCGGCGCGGGCTTCCGTTCTGGGCGGACCCTCATCACCATCGGGCGAACGAGATCAATACCAATGACGAAGGGCGCGGAGCTTACTTTGAAGATCCGAATGGACATAATCTCGAGATTATTACCCGACCCTATGGCAATGGGTGATTGATAACAAAGGCTGGATAGAAGCGGAGCGGAGTATAGCGCAGCATTTTTCCCTGTCCACTTTTTGCCCAAACCTTGTTATAACTGTCGTCTTGTTCGCGGATTTCGCGGCGGTATGATCACTATAAGTCCCTAAGACGCAATAAGGAGAGTGAATAGCGTGAGTGGGCGCGAGTCCTCTCATCCGCATCAAATTTTAAAGGGGCGATCAAGTCGGTCGCCCCTTTAGTTTCTCATCGCAGGCGCCCCAACCAGAAATGAACTCAACAGCAAAAGCCACGAAGAAGGCCGCGTTATCAAGCGAGGGCGAGAAGCGCGACGCATATGCCGCGCTGCGCGTCCGCGATTTCCGATTGTTCCTCTCGGGCCATTTGCTTTCAGTGCTCGGCGTGCAGATGCAGACCACGGCCGTCGGCTGGCATCTTTATGAGAAGACCAATTCGGATCTGGCGCTGGGGATGGTCGGGCTGGTTCAGATCGTTCCGATGCTGGGGCTGGCGCTCCCCGCCGGGCAGGCCGCAGATCGCTTCGACCGCAGAAAGACGCTGATGAGCGTGACGACCCTGGCCGTGGTAGCCGCGTTCGGATTGGCCGTCGTCGAGATGTGGGTGGGGGCCAACGTCACGCTGATCTACGCATGCCTGTTTCTGAGCGGATTGGCGCGCGCCTTTCAAGGCCCGGCGCGATCGTCTTTGATGCCTCAACTGGTCCCGCCACAAATTTTCAGCAACGCCGTTTCGTGGAACATCAGCGGATTCGAGTTGAGTTCGATGGTCGGCCCCGCGCTTGCGGGATGGTTGATATACATCTTCGGCGGAGTGACGCCGGTTTACGCGCTCGCGGGACTGGGTAGCGTCATCTATTTCGTAATGCTTGCGACCCTGACCAAACGGTCTTACGCCGCGGAGTCGAGAGCCAGTAAGATCGATCTGAGAACGCTGGTCGCCGGATTCAGCTACGTCTGGAATACAAAATTGCTGTTCTGGGCGATGTCGCTCGACATGTTCGCGGTGCTGTTCGGCGGCGCGGTGGCTCTGTTACCTGTTTACGCGAAGGACATTCTGGGAGTGGGGCCGGCGGGTTTCGGAGCCTTGCGGGCCGCTCCGTCGCTAGGCGCGATCACGATGGCGCTGCTGACGACGCATCTGCCGCCGCTCAAGCGAGCCGGAAGGGCGTTGTTGTGGTCAGTGGCCGGGTTCGGCCTGGCGACCATCGTCTTCGGCTTTTCGAGAAATTTCTGGCTTTCGCTGGCGATGTTGTTCCTGACAGGCGCGTTCGATAACATCAGCGTCGTCATTCGCCACACGCTGGCAACGATCCTCACCCCCGACGAGATGCGTGGCAGGGTTTCGGCTGTCAACGGAATGTTCATCAGCGCATCGAACGAACTCGGGAGTTTCGAATCGGGAAGCGTCGCGGCGCTGTTCAGCCCGATGTTCTCGGTGGTCAGCGGCGGCGTGGGCGCGCTCGTCGTGGTCACGACGGTCGCGTTCTCTTCGCCTCAGTTGCGGCGATTCGGCAGGCTTGATAGTCACACGCAAAATTCTGAAACAGAATGAACGATTTTATGCTCACTCATCTTCAGTACGGCAAAGAGGGACTCGAGATTGAAATTCCATCAAACAACGTCACGACGCTCGCGCCGCGCTTCATTCCGGGATTGCCCGATGAGGCCGCCGCGTTCCGTGAAGCGGTTCGCGCCCCGATCAACTCTAAACCGCTGCGGGAATTGATCGGCGCCAGTGATCGCGTGGCCGTCGTCATTCCCGACATCACGCGCCCGCTGCCGTCCGAACGGTTGCTTACGTGGCTCTTCGCCGAACTCGATCATGTCCCGGTGGAAAATTTCGTGATCGTCAACGGCACGGGATCGCACCGCGTGAACACGCCCGCCGAACTCGCCTCGATGGTCGGCGACGAAATCGCGTCGCGCTATCGGATCGTCAATCACAATTCGCATGACCCGGCGACGCTCACCCTTGCCGGCAAGACGGGCGACGGCCGCGATCTTTTCTTCAACCGCGAATATGTCGAGGCCGACAAACGGGTAGTGATGGGATTCATCGAGCCGCATTTTATGGCAGGATTTTCGGGAGGATACAAAGGCGTCTTTCCCGCGCTCGCCGACATCGACTCGATCATGCATTATCACCGCGCCGACGTGATCGGCCACCCGCTGAGCACATGGGGCGTGACCGAGGGCAATCCCACGCAGCTGCAGATTCGCGCGAACGGCCGCGCGCTGCCCGTAGACTTCCTCGTCAACGTCACGCTCAATCGCCGGCGGCAAATCACCGGCTTCTTCTGCGGCGAAACGCTGGCTGCGCACGAACGCGGCTGCGCGTTTTCGAAATCGACAGTGATGATCTCCTGCCCGACGCCCTTCCCGATCGTCGTCACGACCAACAGCGGCTATCCGCTCGATCAAAATCTCTACCAGGCCGTGAAGGGGATGTCGGCCGCCGCGCAGATAATCGCGCAGGACGGCCTGATCGTCGCGGCGTCGAAATGCAATGACGGGTTTCCGAGTCACGGAAATTTCAAAAAACTCTTGTTCGACCACGACTCTCCGCAATCCGTTCTCGACACGATCCTCGCGCCGGGATTTTCGATGTACGACCAATGGGAGGCGCAGTTGCTTGCGATGATCCGCTTGAAAGCCCGCGTCGGCCTCTATAGTGACATCGCGCCCGACGAGGTCCGCCGCGCGCACCTGGAGCCGGTCGCAGACATCGGCGAGTTCATCTCCGCCGAATTAAAGCGCGTCGGCAATGACGCGCCCGTCGCCGTTTTGCCCGAAGGGCCGATGACAATCCCTTATCTCTCTCAAACCGCATCCGCATAAAATCGAATAATGACAACATCGAACAAACTGATAGATTCAACATCCGAGATTCGCCCACATTTTCCTGCCCTCGAACGCATAAACAACGGCTTCCCCGTGGCCTATTTCGACGGCCCCGGCGGCACGCAGGTCCCGCGGGCGGTCGCCGAGGCGATGAACGATTATCTCTTCCGCCACAACGCCAACACGCATTGGGCCTATCCGACCAGCGCCGAGACCGATCAATTGATTGAAGAGGCGCGACGGGCCGTGGCCGATTTCTTCAATTGTGAGCCGAACGAGATTTCGTTCGGCGCCAATATG
>DATEMG010000018.1:0-3156 GCA_035275805.1 Blastocatellia bacterium | reverse complement strand
GCGCAAAGGAGCGACGTGTTGCGGATGGTGATTTGGCGAGGAATGCGCCTGACGCTCGTCGGCGTAGCGCTGGGGTTGGCGGCGGCGCTGGCGCTGACGCGCGTCATGAAGAATCTGCTTTTCGAAGTGAGCGCGACCGATCCGGTGACCTTCGCGCTAATTGCGTTGTTGGTGGTCGTCGTCGCCCTAATTGGAAGCTACATACCAGCGCGGCGCGCGGCGAAGGTTGATCCCCTACTGGCTATTCGCAACGAATGATGTGGCCCGACGGAACCAGTCATCTTAAAAACCGAAAAAAGTAATCTCACAAGCGCCGCTAGCGGTCCAGGCGATAGAGAATGACAGATACGCCCCTTTCAGCAACACGCTCGGCGAAGCCTTCCAGAAGTCTTTCATATTCGCCCCAATCGCCTCCGGCCAAACCAAATCCTATCCTGTAAGTAACATCGGGTTGACCGGTCTGCCTTGCCTATATCGGTTTGCAACACGCTATAACTTTAAGATATGCCTGAAAACGGCCATAATGATCCGCCGTGATCATCTGCCCGAAGATTGCAACGCCCTGAAAGTATGAAAAGCGCAGTTTGTAGTCCCGCCTTTAGGCGGAAGCGCCACTTGCAGACAATTTCCGCGACGCCAAACGCTTCCGCCTAAAGGCGGGACTACGAACGGATTTTCCGAGGAGCGCCTTGAATGAACAGCAGGTCTACAAATGGCTTAGCGCTGAAACTCTCCGTCTTAACGCTCTCGTGCCTCTTCTTTTCTCAGTTGATGTTGGGCGTGACTGTTCGGGCCGTTCAAAACACCGCTCCCGCCCGTCAGATTGATTTCAACCGTGACATCCGCCCGATACTCGCCGACAGATGCTGGAGTTGCCATGGACCTGACGCGCAGGCGAAAAAGATCAAACTCCGACTAGATTCCGAAGACGCGGCGACTGCCGACCTTGGCAGAGGCCGCCGCGCAATCGTTCCCGGCAATCCCGAGCAAAGCCAGCTTGTACACCGCATCACATCTGGCGATGAAATGACGCGCATGCCGCCGGTCGATTCCGGCCGCAAGCTGACTCATCAGGAGATTGATTTGTTAATCGAATGGGTCAGGCAGGGCGCGCGATGGCAGCGTCACTGGTCATTCATCACGCCGATTCGGCCTTTATTGCCCCGGATAAAAAATAAAGAGTGGCCGAAGAATGCGATAGATATTTTCGTGATGGAGCGGTTGGAGCGCGAAGGGGTGGAGCCTTCGCCAGAGGCGGATCGCGCGACGTTGATTCGCCGCGTGTCCCTCGATTTGACGGGACTCCCGCCCACGCCGCGCGAGGTTGAGGATTTCCTCAACGACAAATCGCCGAACGCTTACGAGAAGGTCGTTGATCGTTTGCTCGCAAGCCCGCGTTACGGCGAACGAATGGCTTTCAGCTGGCTGGACGCGGCGCGGTATGCCGACACGAACGGTTATCAAGTTGACGGCGACCGCAGCGCCTGGCGGTGGCGCGATTGGGTGATCGAAGCGTTCAACCGTAACAAACCGTTCGATCAATTCGTCGTCGAGCAACTGGCCGGGGATTTATTACCCAACGCGACGCTCGATCAAAAGATGGCGACGGCTTTCAATCGCAATCACCGGATCAACGCCGAAGGCGGGGTCGTGCCGGAAGAGTACCGGGTCGAATATGTCGTGGATCGCGTGGACACGACCTCGACCGTCTTTATGGGCCTGACGTTGGGTTGCGCGCGGTGCCACAATCACAAATACGATCCGTTTACCCAGAAGGAGTATTACCAGCTCACGGCATATTTCAACAGCATTGATGAAGACGGGCATTCGTTCGATCAGGGCAACTCGCCGCCGGTGATGGCTGCGCCGACGAAAAAACAGCAGCGAAGATTGCGACAGTTTATTCAAGAGATCGCGCAAGCCGAAGGTCATTACAACGCCCTGGCTGAAAAGTCAGCCGGGACGCAACGGCGTTGGGAAAAATCATTGCTTGCTTCAAATAACGCGAATCAGCAATGGTTCCCGGACGACAAGCTAATCGCTCGCCTGCCGCTGGATGCGCAAAATGCGATCGTCTTCAAAAAATCCGACCGCGCCCATCACGATCAAGACGACAGGCGAAAAGACGAGTCTGAGCGGAAGTTCGAGGTCGGGTTTAAAGAAGGCTCGCCGCGATACGTCGAATCTCCGACCGGGCAAGGCGCCGCCTTCGACGGCAAGCTCTATTTCGACGCGGGCATTCGCGCCGATTTCCGCTACAAATCAATCTCGAAAGATTACCGCGAACGGTTCACGATAGCCGCGTGGGTCTATCCTGAATCGGAGCAGAGCGGTTCGATCATCACCAAAGTCAGCGACGCCCCTGCGGAAGTAGAAAATAACGTCCCGCGCGCGGAAGGTTACGGGCTGTATTTCATCAATGGCAAAATCCATTTCAATATGGTCTTTCGCTGGGGCGAGGATACGCTGCGCGTTGAAACCGAAGAGCCGGCGCCGCAGCGCCAATGGAGCCACGTCGCGGTGATCTTTGACGGGTTGAAGTCGTGGGAAGATCGCCTGCGCATATTCGTTGACGGTCGCGAGGCGAAGCTGAAATTCAATCAGCGAAACTTCTTCATGCTTTCTGGAGGGACCAGGAACACGCTGAAGATCGGCGCCGGCGGCGGCCCGCAGTTCCGCTTCAGAGGCGCGCTCGACGAAGTTCGAATCTACAGCCGCGCGATCGACCCGGATGAGATCGCCGCGCTGGCCTGCGCCGATTCGCTCGAAAAGATCGCGGCGATTCCCGCAGCCGATCGCGCGCGCGCGCAGGCGTTGAAAATTTTCGGCGCGTTTTTGGCGCAAGCCGCGCCGGATGAGCTAAAGCAAGCGCGCGACATGCTGGTTGAACTGAAACGGCAAAAACAAAGCTTCGAAGACGACCTCCCGACCCTGATGGTTATGGAGGAGACGCCGCAACCGCGACCCACGTTCCTGCTCAAACGCGGCGCTTACGACGCTCCAGGGGAAAAGGTCGAGCGGGGGGTTCCCGCGACGTTACCACCGCTGCGGCCCGGCGGCCGTGAGGAATCGGCGCGGATTGCGCCGATGTCAAATCGTCTCGATTTTGCCCGATGGTTGGTCAGCGCGGAGCACCCTTTGACCAGCCGCGTCGCC
>DATEMG010000017.1:0-3791 GCA_035275805.1 Blastocatellia bacterium | reverse complement strand
CTACGTTGGATTGCGTGGTTGCGTTTAATTTTCAAAGGCCATAAGTCGGCGCTCTAAACGCTCTCGCCTGACGACTGTAGTTAGAATGAATTGCGCCAATGTGAGTTGTTGGAAATTCTATCTTACATCTTCCTGTTTCTTCAGAGGCGGCTTGACCAGGATCGCCAGCAACCCCGCGATCAAGATGCACACGACCAGGAACCACATTCCGGGAACGTAAGAGTCGTACTTAACGCTCAAATAGCCGACCACTTTCGGCCCGAAATATCCGCCGAGATTTCCGAAAGAATTGATCAGGCCGATGGCCGTCGCGGCTACGGAAGCGGCCATGAATTTTGTCGGCCACGTCCAGAAGACCGGCAGGTAAGCGTGAAGGCCGACGCCCATCACACAAAGGAACAACACGACCAGCGCCAACACGTCCCCTGAAAGAATGGCCAGCGCCAGCCCGATTCCCCCGATCAGTATCGGCAACGCCGTGTGCCAGCGTCGTTCGCCCGTTCGGTCGGAGCGCGCGCTGTTGACCAGCATCGCGACCAATCCGAAAGCGTAGGGCAGCGCCGTGATGACCGTTTGCGAGACGACCGACGTGCCCTTCATCTTCGCTGTGATCGAGGGCAGGAAGAAATTCAGGCCGTAATAACCGGTGACGATGAAAATGTAGACGGCCGAGAGCAACAGAGTTTTCGGATGGAACAGCCCCTTGGCTATTCCTTCCCAGAGCGGGTCCTTTCCTGCGGCGAGCATTTCACGGCGTTCACGCTCCAACTCCCCCATGATCCATCGTTTCTCGTCTTCGGGCAGCCATTTCGCCTCCGACGGCCAGTCGGTCAAATAGAACAAAGTGACTACGCCGAAAATCACCGAAGGAATGCCTTCGAGAATAAAAACCCATCGCCATCCTTCCAGTCCGCCCCAGTGAATGTGCTCCATAATCGCTCTTGAGATCGGCACGCCGATCATCGTGGCGATCGGCAGCCCGATCATGAAATGCGATTTGGCCTTGGCGCGGTCCTCGTAGCGGAACCAGTGCGCAAGAAAAACGATAATGCCGGGGAAGTATCCGGCTTCGGCCAGACCCAGGATGAAGCGCAAGGTATAGAATTGATTCTCGTCGCTGGCGAAATTCATCCAGGGCTTGCCGATGAACCCCATCAGCGTGGCGATGATTCCCCACGAGATCATGATGCGCGCAATCCATTTCTTCGCGCTCCACCTTTCGACGATCAGCGTGCCCGGAATTTCGAGCAGGAAATATCCGATGAAGAAGATGCCCGCGCCTGTGCCGATGATGGCGTCGGTGAAACCCAGCCCGCCTTCTCCCAAAGGTTTTTTCATGTCCAGAGCCGCGACCCCGACGTTGGTGCGGTCAATGAAGGCCAGGAAATAGAGCCACAACAGAAACGGCATTAACCGCTTCGTGATTCGTCGCCGAGCGCGCTCGGCGACGGACAGTTCGATGGATTCCGCCGCGCTAACCGCCATCTTGTTTCTCCCTATTAGTGAAGTTGATGAACTCTATGCAAGAAAGGGCGCCTTGGGCGCGATGCTACTATCGTGGCAAGAGTATGGCAAGCAAAGGCGGGCTTGTTTCGCGGGATCGTTAGCCGCAACCGCGCCCGCTCAGGGTCTTTGAGAATTAAATACGACAATATAGGGGCGCGTATTCGGCGCCATATCGCCTTAATCACGGACTTGGGCGGGGAATGCCCGCCACTACGTCGGGTTGCGTGATCGCATTAAGAGCGGATTGCAAATCAATCTACGGGGCGCCGAAATACGTTTACGGATCAGTACCGCGAGCGGTAGCGAGCGCGGCCTAGCGCGAAGCGCGCTCGCTACCGCTCGCGGTACTGATCCAGCGAGCCTTCCCGTACACGCAATCGCAAACTGATCTAACGCGAATTTTCTGACGCTGTCGCAAATCGCGCGCGATACACATCAAGAATGACAGCCGCAAGAATGACGCAGCCCGTGACGAACCGCCGCGTCGGTTCTTGCGCCCCGATTTGCGCGAGTCCTGCGCCAAGCACGGCGATGATTAACACGCCGAAAAATGTGTTTACGGCGGAACCGCGTCCGCCCGACAAACTCGCGCCGCCGATGACGCACGCGGCGATGGCTTGTAATTCGGCCCCGGCGCCTGCGTTCGGATCGGAGGAAGACAAACGCGCGCACTGCAAAACAGCGGCGCAGGCCGCGAGCAATCCGCTCAGGCCGAATACTGCGACCTTGATCGGACGCGGATTGACGCCTGAATAACGCGCGGCATCTTCGTTCGCGCCTACCGCCAGGGAGTAACGCCCCCAAACCATTCGCGTGAGCGCGAAATGCGCGAGAATAACGACTACGATCGCGCAGGCGAAGGGCGCCGAAAGGCCGAAAAGCGAAACCGCGCCGATGCGTTCGACCGCAGCGCCGATATACATCGTTCGCGAATTCGTAATCAAATACGCCGCGCCACGCGCGACTTCCAGCATCCCCAGCGTCACGATGAACGAAGGCAGTTTCCATTGCACGGTAATCAGCCCGTTCACCAAACCGCACAGCAGCCCCGTCAATAAACACGCCGTGAGCGCGGGCGCCAACGGCCAATGCCACTCGGCCAGGCAGACGCCGAGCAGGGCTCCGCTCAGGGCCATCACCGAGCCGACCGAAAGATCAATGCCGCCGACGATCATCACCAACGTCATCCCGACAGCCAGCATCACCGAATCGGGAATCTGATTGGAGATCGTGCGCAGGGTTGTAAACGAGAGAAAATGATCCGTCTTGAGGCTGAACGCGACAATCAACAGCAGCAGCGAGCCGAGCAAGCCAGCGTATTGTAGCAGCAAGCCGCGCCAGGTAGGGGTTTTTAGTTTGTTTGTTTTACTCATTCAGCGCGTCCGCCCAACGTAATGAGTCACATCCCCAGGCGCTGTTGAATCAATTCGCCGATGTAATACTTCATGAACTCATCGCGTTTCGGTTCGAGGCAGACCGTGACGGGTTTCCCGCGTTCACGGTCAATTCGCGTATAACCTTCGGCGTCAACAATGAGCGGCAAGACTTCCTGCTTGCCACAAAACGTGGCGGGACTGGCCGCTTCCGCGACCGCCAGTTGATCGTGCAAGGTCATGCGCGAGTTCGGATTTTCAATCCAGAGCCGGTACAGGCATTCGAGCGCAAAGGTGAGCGGCGATTTGTAATCGCGCACCTGCTTTCGCTCTTCATCGGTCAGGCGCAGATAGGTTGTGGAATCTAGTGGGACGATGGTCAACGGCAATCCCGCGCCGTAAACAAGCTGGGCGTCCGCCGTCGATTGATAGACGTTCCATTCGCGTATGGGTTTGTCTTTGTTGGTAGCCGTGCCATATATGCAACCGCTCATCAGCACGACTCGTTTGACGTATTTGCCTAGATCGGGTTCCTTGCGCAACGCGTCGGCGACATTTTGCAAAGGGCCGACGGCCAGCAAGATTACCTGGCCCGGGCGCCGCTTGACCTGCTCGACGATAAAATCGGCGGCGGGTTGTTTGATCGGACGTTTGGCGGTGAAGTCTTCGGCCCACGTATATTGATGCGCGTAGCCATCCGAAGTCTTGCGCCCGACGGCTACGGGGATCGAATCACGCCTGGTAATGCGAAGCATTTTGGCCGCGATCGGCGCGCGCGCCGGCGTATTGCCGTGCGCAATCGTCACGCCCAGCAAGTCAAAATTCTTATGCGCGAGAATAAACGCCAGCGCCCACGCGTCGTCAATATCGTCTCCAATATCCGTGTCGAGAATCACCTTGGCGGGCGCGGAC
>DATEMG010000016.1:0-12834 GCA_035275805.1 Blastocatellia bacterium | reverse complement strand
GATGGCGCTGCCTGGTGGCCGGTCAATGCGCTGAGCGCTGCCGCGCTGCCGCCGCCCGCCGAATTGAAAGACTTGCCGCTCGAAGCGCTGATCGAAATCCTGACATCGGCCCGTCCGCTGCATCAGTCCCTTCAGCGTTGGTTGCGACGACGGCAAGAACGTAAGCAGGGTGAAACTGTTACAGCGCTCGACCCGCACAAGCCTGTGGACACGTCGGGATTTCTGCTGCAGCGAACGCGCCGGGTGTCGGATGCTTTGCGAGCGTTACGCGAGCGACTTGAAAGGCCGGTGGTCTCAGAGCAAGCGCTGACCTGGCGTTTGCGCGGGCCAGTGGGTGTGGCGGTTCTGTCGCAGGCTATTTGTAAAGTGGAGCCGGTTCAATAATTCTCTGGACGAACTTCAAAAAGCGCTCAGCAAGGTTAATTGATGCTGCACAGTGTTGCTAAGACTGGCGGAGCCGTCACTTCTAAGAGGAAGTTCCAACTGTAGCGGCCAGTCGAATCAAGGAGCAATCATGCGAACAGGCAAATTCAAGCGGTCAACAATATCTGTCCTGCGCATCGCTGCAGTTGCCAGTTGCTTGAGCTTGTCCGCTTCGAGGGATTACCGGAATCGAAGGAAACCGCATATCCTCGGTCGAAGGAATCTACGGAGGTCTCGCCCGAGCGACCGGCGCGATAAACACTGAAAGGCTGTATGCCAATGACACTGCCGCCGCCCTTGCCAAGTTGAATACGAACGACATCTGGACGCGCAACCAGCAGGCGATTGTCGATCTGAACGCGGAGCGCAAGCAGCAGAGCGCCAACATCGAAACCAACCGCGCAGCCGACACGCAACACTTCATAGGCGGCAAGACCATCAAAGGAACGGAATGGGCAGGCGGCGCTGCGCGCACGGTGCTCAGCGATGCTCAAAGCGGTAAACAGACGCTTGCCGGACGCGCCGCTGGATCCGTGATCGAGATCGGGGGCGGGGTTGTCGGTTTGGGCATGCAATACCGTTCGATTCAGAATCGCGCCGCCGGACAACAATCGGCGCTCAATGAAGCGTTCGATACAAGGACTGCCAACCAGGAGAGAGCCTCTCGGTATCTTGCCCAAAATCAGGAAATCTATCTCGGAGAGATCGTTGGGGCAAACCAGCGGAGGGCGCAAGGGTTGACGGCTGCAGAGATCGCCGGCGCGAACCGGGCCGTAGCGGGAGCCAATAGCAGCGCTGCCGTCGCCAAAGGCGGCGTCAATCAAGGCTATCGGCTCGACCTGCAAGCAAACAGGATCAGCTACGACGGCGCAGTCAAGGCCGCCACGCAAGTTCGCGACGCGTCCTTCGAGGCTGCAAGATTGCGCGCGCTATCAACTGTAATCAGCGGATTAGGCCACAATGTTGCGCGAGAAATGGAACAGGGGCTCGCGCTGCGTTACTAAAATGACATTCTCAATCAACAAGCCCTGAGAAGGAGAAGACGCGATGATAACGAAGGACAATACAACATCAGGATCGAAACTCTTACAGGCGGCGCGGGACCTGCATCCCACGCTTCACGATCTTATTGTGATCGGCGTTGCGACCGGCTTACGGCGCTCCGAGCTCTTCAACCTCGAAAAGCGCCACGTCGACCTGAATCTGCGACTGGTCAACGTGCTCGACGGGAAAGGTGGGAAGGCGCGAAGCGTCCCGATAGACCCTGGCGACGAAGCGTATTCGATCCTTGAGCGGCGAAAGCGGGAGGGGAAAAGTGATTTCATTGTTCCCAACCCACACACAGGCAAGCCCTACACCTGTGTAACCAAGTCGCTCGACGCGGCATGCGAAGCGGCCAAGATCGAACGGATTACGCTCCACTGGCTTCGCCACACGTTCGGGACCTGGCACATCATGGCCGGTACCGACTTGCGGACGTTTCAGGGGTTGATGGGGCACGAAGATATCGAGACAACGATGATCTACGTCCACCTGGTCGAGTCACAAAAGCATGAGGCGGCGCGAGCGCTCGGCGCTTTCAAAAAGAATTGCCACAAAATTACCACTGAGGAGGTCGGTAAAGTTGTGGCAATAGGCGCGTAAGTTGTTGATAGGATTGGTGGCGGCGTCCGGACTCGAACCGGAGACCTAGGGGTTATGAATCCCTCGCTCTAACCATCTGAGCTACGCCGCCGATGATGTTGCTGGTCTTCTTTACCAGTATTCTTCAGGCACGCCCGAAAGAAGGCCGTCAATTTAGCATAAGCCTATGTTTCAAACAAACGCGGCGAACACTTCGTTCGCCAGCACCGTGCCGGCGCGCGAAATCTTCAGCCTGTTTTCGCCCAACTCGACCAGCCCGGCTTCGCGCAACCGCTCGATCTCGTCGCGGTAGCGTTCCAACGCGTTCACTCCGAAACGCCGCAAGTGTTCGTCCAGATCGACGCCGTCTTTCAACCGCAGCCGCAAAAATAGATTCTCGCTCTGCCGGTCTTCATCGTCGAGTTCGGTCCGCTCAGCGACGGGCGCCTGACTGTTTTCGATCTTATCCAGATATTCATGGATGTTGCGAGTGTTCGACCATCGCGCCCGGCCGTCGTAACCGGCGGCTGAAATTCCGAAGGCCCAGTAGGGCGCGCCGGTCCAGTATTTCAGGTTGTGGCGAGACTCAAATCCGGGTCGCGCCCAGTTGGAGATCTCGTAACGCTCGAAGCCCCGTTGCTCGGCTTCGTCCAACAGCGCGAAATACATCTCGACCGTCAATTCGTCGTCAACCGCGCGCAGTTCGCCCCGATTGATTCGATGCAACAGCGGCGCGTCCTTGTAAAGCTCTAGCAGGTAGACCGAGAGGTGATCGGGCGCGAGCGCGAAAGCCTCTTCGAGGTTGCGCCTCCATGTCTCCATCTTTTGTTCAGGCAATCCGGCGATCAGGTCGATGCTGACGTTCGCAAAACCCGCGGCGCGCGCCGTCCGAACGGCCTCGCGCGCCTCTTCGGCCGAATGCGTCCGGCCGATCATCCGCAGTTCGTCGTCGTCGAACGATTGAACGCCGAAGCTCAAGCGGTTGAGCCCCGCCGAACGTAATTCTTCGAGGTAATTCTGAGAAATCGATCCAGGATTCGCCTCCGCCGTGATTTCGGAATCCGATGCGACGTCGAACCTGAGGCGACAGGTCTCGATCAGGCTTGAAATCTGCTCGACGGTCAAAGTCGTCGGGGTCCCCCCGCCGAAATAGATCGTGTCCACTCGCCGCATCATTGGGTTGTTTGAAGCATCGGCGCGCGCGATCTCCTCGCGCACGGCAGCCGTATAGCGCCGCGCCAACTCCGATTCGTATCCGCCGGTTGCAAAATTGCAATAATGACAGCGCGTCGCGCAGAAAGGGATGTGGATATAGATTCCAGCAAGCGTGCTCATAAAGATAAGCAGTATAACATTGGATGGAGTTTCAATCCTGCGAGGACTATAATCCCAAAGGCCTTCAACATACATAACGGATCCACTTGAAAGTTTTCGGCACAGGGCTTGGGTGATATATGCAAGGCCTGATTTTATTCTTCATTATTCTCTTGGCGGTCGTTTCCCTGGCAGCAGCGGCCTACTTTTTCAAGGTCTTCAACCGGTTGCGGACCGCGCTGCGTCAGGCCGGCCTAAAGATCACAGTTTACGCTTTCGTAACCCTTAGCGTGATCGCCGGGTCCATCGCCGGGCTGGCGGTCTTTTTATTCTCCGGCTCGACGGCGGCGGCTGTCATGACGACGGCGGTCGTAACGGCGGCGCCTCCGATCTTTGCGTTCGACAAACGCCGGCGCCGCTTCCGAGCCTTCCTGTCACAATTACCCGACGCTCTGGATTTGATGATTCGCTCATTGCAGGCCGGACACAGTTTCGTCTCGGCGTTGCAAGTGGCCGCGACTGAGGCCCCCGAGCCGATCGCGCGCGAGTTCGGCAAGACGTACGAAGAGCAGAGCCTGGGGCTGAACATGAAATCGGCGCTAGAGAATCTGGTCGAGCGCGTGCCAATTTTCGACCTCAGACTCTTCGTGACGGCAACGCTGATCCAGCGCGAAATCGGCGGCAATCTTTCCGATGCGCTGTGTAACGTCAGCCACACGATCCGCGAAAGGTCTCGCGTCCGGGGCGCGATTCGGATCAGATCGGCGCAAGCGAGATGGCCGGGCTATGTCGTCAGCGCATCGCCGTTCTTCCTCTTCTACTCGATAAACCTCGTCAATCCGTCTTATCTGAAGACGTTTTACGATCATCAGCTTGGCGTTTACGCCCTCGGCGTGGGCGCGGTGATGCAGGCCATAGGATGGATGATTACCCGCGAGATCGTCAATATTCAAGAATCCCCGTCGTTCTTATTCCCGCGCCGGGCCTCGAATCGAAAGAGGCGGATCAGCCGCGCGCTGCCGGATGCGGTGGACCTGATGGTCGTGTGCGTAGAGGCGGGCTTGGATTTGAACGCCGCGCTGCAACGCGTCGAGCGCCAGATGGAGGTCGTCGAGACCGAGTTGTCGGAGGAATTGGCCGTCGCCAACCACGAGATTCGCGCGGGCAAGCCTCGCGACCTGGCGCTGCGCGACCTGGGCGCCCGCGCCGGTGTTGGCGACTTGATTTCGCTGGCGGCGACGCTCGCGCATGCGGAACGCCTCGGGACTTCGATCGCCTGTTCTCTGCGGATCTTCGCCGATTCGATGCGCATGATGCGCCACAAGCGCGCTGAGAAGCTCGTGGCCAAGGCCACAATTAAGTTGATTTTTCCGCTGCTGCTATGTATTTTCCCCGCGCTCCTGATCGTGCTTATGGGGCCTGCGATCGCCGAAATATCGGAACTGTTCAGATCCACAGGCCGGTAAGCCGATGCGTGAAAACTCCCCCGGCAGAAAAATCGAAACACTTTGTAGTAAGATTTTGGGAAATTACTTTACGATGTGGATTTTGGCCGCGCTGCTTTTGCAAGTGGAGATGGAGAGACGCGATCTGGCGCTAAACTGGATCATTATCGGCGCCCTTTTGGCCGTCGCCCTGGTCCTGAGCGTCGCCGTTGCGCGTCGCCGCCTGCGTGAACGCGATGACGACTGGGATGGCTGAAACAGGCGCCTTTTGCCAGTTGTTTTTATGGGCTACAATGCGCATTCTAAGAAATGGCAACTGTCACGAGAAGCATAATGCCCGAATTCGCCAAGGAAAAAGAGATCTTCTTCGAACATCTCAGGCGCGCCGGATTTAAAAAGACGACACAGCGTGAGTTAATACTCGAAGTCTTTCTCAAAACCGAAGGTCATCTCAGCGCCGAAGACCTCTACAACATCGTCAAAGTCGAGGACCCGACCGTGGGCTTCACGACCGTTTACCGCACTCTCAAACTCCTGGCCGAATGCGGGCTGGCGCGCGAGGAGCGTCTGAGCGACACCCACACGCGTTATGAGCACCTTTACAACCACCAGCACCACGACCATCTGATCTGCACCGAATGCGGCCGGCTGATAGAGTTCTACAGCGAAGAGATTGAAAACAAGCAGGACGAGATCGCCGCGCAGCATAATTTTCGACCGACGCGCCACAGCTTACGCATCTGGGGCGTTTGCTCGGAATGCCAGGCGCGATCTAAGACGGCAAGACGCTGAAATCTGAAACTGTGTACCGGCGAAACTCACGACTGAGTCTTCAGGTCCTGGCCGCCTGCTGGGTCACTCTCCTTTTCGCCGGCTGCGCGAGCCAGGTCACGAAAGATGAAAAAGACGAAAAAGTCGATCGGCGCAAGGAGAAGATCGGCGCTGAAGATTTCATGCCGGAGCGGGTGAGGGTAATTTATGTCCGCAGTTGCGCGTCGTGTCATGGCCCGGACGGTCATGGCGTCGCCGCCGTCGCCCCAGATCTTTATCGCGCCAAATATCGCCCGCGCGAAGAGTGGGAGAAATATTTGCGAGATTCGGCGGACGCCCATCCCGTCACTCACCCGCCGCCGTTGTGGCTCAACGAGGATGAGATGAAAAACATGGCGGAATACCTCGAATCGGCGACCTGGCAAAATCAATAGCGATGAACGAGCCACCGCGGCGCCGCGCGATAGCTAACGGCAGGCAAAATCAATGAACGCAGAACTTGAAAAACTCGTCGAACAGATCACCGATCAAATAATCGCGCGGCTTTCAGCCTCACGCGGTCATGATTCGAACGGCGTCGATTGCGCCGATTGCAGCCCGCATACGCTGGCCTGCGCGCTGAACGCCGGCGCCACGCGCATCGGACTAGCATGGGGGCAGCGGGAGGCGGCGAGCGCCGATGTGGCCAGGTACATTGACCACACTCTGCTCAAGCCCGAAGCCACGCGCGAGGAGGTTGAAAAGCTCTGCCGGGAAGCGCGCGAGTTTAACTTCGCTTCGGTCTGTGTCAACCCGACCTGGATCAAGGAGTGCGCGTACGCTCTGCATGGCTCGCCGGTGAAGGTCTGCGCCGTCGTCGGCTTCCCGCTTGGCGCGACACTCGCAGACGTGAAAGCATTCGAAACCCGCCGGGCGATCTTCGACGGCGCGACCGAGATCGACATGGTCATCAACATCGGCGCGCTGAAATCGGGCGACGACGCCACGGTCAAGCGCGACATCGGCGCCGTGGTCGAGGCCGCGCATGAAGGTTGCGCCATCGTCAAAACGATTATCGAAACCGCGCTGCTCACAGACGAAGAGAAAGTCCGGGCCTGTCTGCTCGCCAAAGAGGCCGGCGCCGATTTCGTCAAGACCTCGACCGGATTCAGCAAAGGTGGAGCTACCGTCGCCGACATCGAATTGATGCGCCGCACGGTCGGGTCGGAGGTAGGAGTGAAAGCGGCCGGCGGAGTCAAAGATCTGGCCTCGGCCCGCGAGATGATAGCCGCCGGCGCTACACGTATCGGGGCGAGCGCGGGCGTTAAGATCGTCCGGGAGTCGCAAGGCGTGAAGACTACAGGCGCGTCTTCTGGCAATTACTGAAGATCGAGGATCGAAGGTCGAGACGCCTTGCGCGCGACCCTCGATCTTGAGGCTGTTGACGATTTCGCAGGCCGTTTGCTACCATCGTCCCGCTTTTGAGACGTTGAAAATCCGGGCACATAACTCAGCGGTAGAGTGCTGTCTTCACACGGCAGAAGTCACAGGTTCAAATCCTGTTGTGCCCATCCAATCCTCCGATTGAATGACAATAACGAGCATCGATGGCGAGGCGACATCGTCCATCTGCCCAGAGTCAGCAATTCCCTGCCACGTCGTACAAGAAAGTTCAACTTAGCCAGCGTTATCCAGTTCAGGTCAGTGTGGCGGCGCTAACTCACCTCTTCAGGCTGCGGGATAATCATGCAAGTCAATCAACCACCTTCGATCGATCGACGGCGCAAGAATCGTTTGCCGGCCGCGCTATGTTTGGCAATGATCGGGCTTTTCATCCTAATGGGCTTTGTCGCACGCGGACGAAGTTTACAAGGAGCGAGCGAGGTAAAACTATCCGTCGAAGACCCGCGGCCGGTAGCGCAAGCGATTGAGATGCTGAAAGAGAAATATGGATGGGTCATCACCTATGAGGACCCATGCTATGTTCACGAGAGCGAGATAGCTGACGTGACGCTCAAGGTTCGCAAAGACCTTGATAAATACAAACCCGGTGAAGCCCCCAAGGTGATCGTTCCGAAAGGAGGAGCGCTGGAATTCACGTATGACGTAATGTCCGACACGAATCTTCCGGCTGATCCTGCGATGGTCGTGCAAAAATTGCTGGACGCTCAAGCCGCTGACGACTATGGGTACAGCTTGAACAGCGTGCCGATTACGTGCGCATCGCCTGGCCGCGCGCGTCCGTCATTCTGTCGCAGGTAGAAGAACTCGGCGGTAAAGCGCGGGGAGAACTGTTTGATGATCCCGGCGGAGGCGCGGTTGCGAGTCCAGGCGTTTTGCAGCGAGTCGTACCAAACTTCGTCGGCCACGAAGACGCGGAAGTTGAAGGAGCCGATGCTGGCCGGGTGGTCGATCTGCAGCCGGTTGCGATACATCGTGAAATCGTCGCGGCCGTTGCGCAATCGCCTTTCGATCAGGTTGCGATCGGTAAAGGCGAATTTGCCGAGCGGGAATTTGAATGTTGCGTTGAAGACCAGGCGATGCTCGATGTTCTTGCTCGTCGCGGTCGGCTGCTGCGCGATGTAGAGCCAGGTCGGTATTACCGTAAGGAACCTGTTGGTCTTGAACGCGACACCCGCTCCTCCGCGCTCGTCCACGGGCCGGGCCAGATCGCGGCCCATCCGCAGCACACCGAACAACATCAGGTCGACGCGCTCGCGCATCGGGAAAATGATCTGAGTCTCGTTCCAGAATTGCGTGTCCTCGCTCTGGTCGTCAATGACGGTTTGCGCGTACGACGGCGTGAAGCAGCAAAAGATCAGGAAGAAAACCGCGATGAGTTTCAGACGCATTTCACTTGGACTATGGAGCGGAGCGCATTGTAGATGGTTGTCCTGTGGATGGAATACGTTTTAAGCGCGGACTGGTCGCTGTAAAATTCAAATCTGAAATTTCAGCCACGAATGAACACGAATAGACACGAATGGCGACAAAAGGGCGGATAGCAAATAGCCCGTTAAGATCAAGGAAAGATTCGTGTCTATTCGTCTTCATTCGTGGCTGACCCCACTTTTGAAATCTATAGAACAGCGGGCGATGAAAGCCCCTCCAGCATTTCATCGCCCGCTGTTTGGAACCCACGTCTCTTCCACGACGATCAATCGCCGGTCTGAGAGTAGGCGGGTCCTGGGGCCTTCTTCTCCTGCTTGACCTCTATTCTCTTGCCGATGAAATAGCCAACCGCGTAAACCGCGATCGCCGACAAGACGCCCGTCAGGAAGTCGGTGATGACGACCATGACGGCGGTGAAGATCATCAATCCGACGTGAAACCTGCTCATCGCCAGCGCCTCTTTGACTTCGGCTGGTTTGACCATCGCCGTCGAGACGTAGAGCAGGATGCCGCCGATCGAGGCCATCGGGACGAGTTCCAGGTACTTCGCCAGGAAGGCGGCCATCAGCAGTTTGAGAACGCATTTGAAGATTCCGGCCAGCGGGGAGATCGCCCCGACTTTGATGTTGGTGGCAGTGCGGGCGAGCGCGCCCGTATGCGGGAATCCGTTAAGCAAAGGGATGAATACTTGCACCAGCCCCTGGCCCCACAGTTCCTTGTTCGGGTTGAAAGGCGTGCCCTTGTTGTCGGCCAGGCGGTCGGCCATCCGCGAACACAACAGGCTCTCGACCGCCGAGACGAAAATGATCGCGGCGACGAAGTATCCCAGGTCCAAGAGCGTCTTCGCGTCGAGCGGGATCGCCCCGGGCATGGTGAAGATGAAGAAGTCGGTCGGGATTGCGCCGTATTTATCTTTGATCAGCGTCAGCCCTGTGCCCGCGAAGAGCGTCGAGGAGAGCGCCGTCGCAACGCCCAGCCCGATCAACGGGGCTGGGATGAACGGCGAGACCTTGAGCAGGTATTTCGTGATCAGGAAGGTGAGCAGGCCCAGCGCGACCGCGTAAAAGTTGATGGCGCCGATGTTGGCGGCGATGCCGGTCACCTTATCGAAAAATGTGTATCCAAGCGAAGCCTTGAGCCCTAGAACCTCGCCGATCTGCGAAAGCGCGATCACCACGGCGATGCCTATCGTGAAGCCGACGACGATGGAGTGCGGCACCAGCTTCGAGAGGCTGCCCAACCGCGCCACCCCCATCAACATCAGTATGACGCCCGCGATCACCGAAGCCAGAATCAGAAAGCTGAGATTGTAGGTCGCCATGATTCCGGCGATCACTGGAATGAAAGCCGCTGTCGGCCCGTAGACCTGATATTTCGATCCGCCGAAGAGCGCGCCGGCGAGTCCGGCCACCGCGCCGCCGACGATGCCCTGCTCAGGGCGCAGCCCCGAGGCCATCGCGAAGCCCATCGCCAGTGGAATCGCCACCATCGCGACGATCAAGCCGGCTGTGAAATCGCGCATCACATTGAGCTTCCAGTCGCCTTTGAACAGGTCCTCGTAACGTCCGTCGAACGGGTTCAAGTAGTACGACAACCTTCCAAGGAGGTGGGTGTTGTCACGCTCATTGACTGGCTGCACGTTTGAATTTTGGACGGCGTCTTTCGCCATTACTTCTTGCCTCCTTCTAAAATCCCTGCGCGCGCTCCCTGGGAGCGCGCAGGGTTCAATCAATCACTCACTCAACTAAGCCTGGCGCGCCCCCAGGCGGCGGGCGCACAGGGTAGTAATAACCGACATCGAGGCGGACGAATCCCTACGCATCGATCCGTAGTGACCGTCGCCCGCCTTGAAAATTTGAAACGGGATAACGAGAAACGCCTCAATCACTGCCGTGGCTGGTATGGCTCTTGGACGCCGGCTTCGCTGTCTTGGCCGTGGCCATCGGTCGCGAGCTCAGCGTGGGGAGAGCCGATCCGTTAGTGATCGGGACAAAATGTGACACCTGCGGATCGTAGGCTAGAATCTCTCCGCTCTCTATTTCATAAATCCAACCGTGCAATGTCAGCGAGCCTTTCGCCATAAGCGCCGCGACCTTCGGATACGTGCGCAGGTTGTCGAGTTGGACCAGCACGTTCTCCTTGATCGTCGCATTGAGCAGATCAGCTCCTTCCAGGTCGGGATAACATTCGTCCACGACATGCCGCGTCGCGTCAGCATGTTTAAGCCATTCACTGACCAGCGGCATGTCGACGAGCGATTCGGGATGGAGCAATCCCTTCATCGCGCCGCAATTCGAATGGCCCATTACGAGCGCATGTTTCACTCCCAGAGCGGAGACGGCGTATTCGATGGTCGCCCCTTCGCCTCCGTTCGCGGCTCCGTAAGGTGGAATCAGATTGCCCGCGTTGCGCAATACGAAGATATCGCCCGGCTGAGTCTGCATCAGCAGGTCCGGCGCGATGCGCGAATCTGAGCATGTAATCAACAGCGTGTCCGGCTGCTGCCCCTGCGAAAGGATCTCAAACAATTCCCGGTGCGCGCTGAAGGTCGTGGTCTGGAAGTGATGAATGCCTCTTACAATTTTTTCCATAATCTCTATCCCAGCAACTCCCAACAAAAGGCAACCACGGGAAGACCGGAGCGTTTACTAAGAAAGACACCACCATTACTCCCATATCTTTCCAACGTCTGCGGTCTTCCCAGTGGTTAAGCAAGTATTTCAGGGCCCAATTCTATGGAGTCTAATGAAGCTTATTTTCTCTACAGTAATATATAGGGCAACGGGTGTGCCAGCCGTCGCTCCTGACTTTATTGGGTTTATGAGATGAGTTCCCCGAGCAGCGAGACAATCTGCCTCAGCGCTGGGACAAAATCTGACATCCCATATTATTGCGACAATTTTGTTTGTTGCGACTATATCAGATTACAACTCGAACGAGGGGTCCTCGGCGCGATATTCGTCCAATTTGCGATGCAACGTGCGCCGGTCGATGCCGAGAATTTCGGCGGCGCGCGATTTGTTACCGCTGGTCATTCGCAGCGCCTCGACAATGTATTCCTTTTCGAGTTCCCGCAGTGTCATTCTCTGCTCCCTCGCGCGCGCGATCAAAGCGCCCGTCTGGCCGTTCGAGCGCACGCGTTCCGGCAGATCGTCGGGAGTAAGGTTAGGTCCGGTGGTAAGGGCGCAGGCGCGCTCGATCACGTTCTCTAGCTCGCGCGCGTTGCCCGGCCACGAGTATGTGGTGAGCGTCGCCAGGGTCTCGGGCGGAACGTTGAGCGGCGCCTGGCCTGACTTCTCGGCGATCTTGTTAATGAAGTGTTCGACCAACAGTGGGATGTCGAACGGGCGTTCGCGCAGAGGCGGGATGTGAACGTGAATGACGTTCAACCGCCAGTAGAGGTCATCGCGGAATCTCCCATCTCTGACCGCGCTCTCCAGATCGCGGTTGGTGGCGGCGATCACACGCACATTGACCTCTCGCTCCCGGTCGGCGCCGACGCGGCGCACCGCCCCCTCCTGCAAAACGCGGAGCAGTTTCGGTTGCACGGGCAGGGGCATTTCGCCGATCTCGTCCAGAAACAACGTGCCTTCATCGGCGGATTCGAACAGCCCGGCGCGGGCCTGTTTGGCGCCAGTAAAGGCCTGTCCGGTGTGTCCGAAAAGCTCCGATTCCATCAACTCGGCGGGAATGGCGGCGCAGTTGACCGGGACAAAAGCCCCTTTGCGTTCGGAAGCCTCGTGAATCGCGCGGGCGACCAATTCCTTGCCCGTGCCCGATTCTCCGGTGATGAGCACCGTGCTCGAACCGCGGGCGGCGCGGGCGATCAGCCTGAACATATCGCGCATGGGCCGCGATGCGCCGACGATGCGCGCCGACGTTTCGGGCATCTCCCGGCGCAACCGGGCCAGTTCGCGCTGCGGCGCGCTCTGGGCCAGCGCGTCGGCGACCGCGCGCAGCAGGTCGTCGGTGTCGAAAGGCTTGGTGAGATATTGAAACGCGCCGGCCTTAACCATCTCCACCGCCTGTTCCACCGAGCCGAAAGCCGTGATGACGATCACCGGAGCTTCCGAGCGCCGCGTCCGCATCGTGTTCAACAATTCGTCGCCGGCCAGACCGGGCATGCGCATGTCCGTAATGAGCAGGTCGATCCATTCGCGCTCGCGCTCGATGTGCGCAATCGCCGCTCGCCCGTCAATGGCCACGACGGTTTCGTAGCCCGCGTCTTCCAGGTCGTCCTGCAGCAGGTCGCGCAGATCCGCATCGTCCTCCGCAATCAAAATTCTTACGCTCATGCGGCGCCTCCTTCAGCCACCTTGGTCGCCATGGCTTCCGCCTTCGCTTCCGCGTGCGTCACTGCCGGCGCCTCTGTCAGCCCCTCTGCCGG
>DATEMG010000015.1:0-2977 GCA_035275805.1 Blastocatellia bacterium | reverse complement strand
GGGATTGCAAATCAATATACGGCATACTGAGATGACAGCACGGATCAGTACCGCGAGCGGTAGCGAGCGCGGCTCAGACTGAAGCCCGCTCGCTACCGCTCGCGGTACTGATCCAGTCAGCCTTCCCGTAAATGTAACTGCAATCCGCTCTAGGCGGCCTGACGGGTCAATCACAAATTGGTGAAGTTGAAATGAGCTCAGAGCAAGTTATCGAGCAGATCGAAGCCGGGCGCATCATCGCCATTCTGCGCGGCGATTTCGGAGGACGCGAGGAAGAGATCGTCGATGCGCTGGTCGAATCTGGAATCACCGCCGTCGAGGCGACGCTTAATTCGCCCGGAGCGATCGATTCGATAGGACGTCTGGCCACCGGTTTCGGCTCGCGGATCGCTGTCGGCGCCGGCACAGTTTTGCGACCTGAGGAGGTCGAGCGCGCCGCCGGCGCGGGCGCCAGTTTCATCGTCTCGCCCAATCTCAACGCGAAGGTGATCGAAGTGACGAAGCGGTTGGGTCTGATCTCGTTACCAGGATGTTTCACTCCCTCAGAGATCGTGGAGGCGATGGGCGCGGGCGCGGACGCCGCCAAATTGTTTCCGGCGCAATGCCTGGGGCCGGATTTTATCAAGGCGATGCGCGGACCTTTGCCGAACGTCCGACTGATCCCGACGGGCGGCGTCACGCCCGAAGCCGCGCGCGGCTACATCGCCGAGGGCGCGTGGGCGCTCGGCGTCGGATCGGAGCTGATCGGGAAGGACGTTATGAATGACGAAGGTTACAGGTCATTGCGCCGACGCGCGTCTGATTTCGCCGAGGCCGCTCGAGGCGCGGCGAAACGATGAATGAAAAGGCCGGAGAGACTTGCCTGATTTGCGTCGACGCGGGCACGACCAACACGCGCGTCTGGTTGACCGCCGGCGACCGGGTGATCGCGCGAGCGCGCGCCGGCGTCGGCGTTCGTGACACCGCGCGCGACGGATCGTCAGTGCGATTGCGCGGCGCGCTGCGTGAATTGATCGATCAGGTTCGCGGCGACGCGCGCGATCAAGGATTCGAACAATCGCTGGAATTTGTCATCGCAGCCGGGATGATCACTTCGCCGCTCGGCCTGGCCGAAGTCCAGCACGTTCCGACCCCCGCCGGATTGAACGAGTTGGCCGCCTCGACGCGACAATACAGTTTTCCCGAAATCACCGATCTGCCCATCCTGCTCATTCCTGGAGCTCGTTCCGGCCCGCGACAATGCGACCAGGAGACTGTCGGAAACACGGACGTGATGCGCGGGGAAGAAACTTTGCTCGTCGGCCTGCACGCGCTCGGGTTGATCGAGCCGCAATCGACACTGCTCAATCTCGGCTCGCACTGGAAAGTGATCGAATTCGACGCGCGCGCGCGCATCGCGTCGAGCGTCACTTCTATGACCGGCGAATTGATCCACACGGCGCAAACACAGACGATCCTTGCCGGCTCGGTTCCACAGACGCGGCCGGACGTGCTTGATCAGACCTGGCTCGAAGCGGGAATGCGCGAGCAGCGATGTTCTGGACTGGCGCGCGCGCTTTTCTGCGTCAGGCTGTTGGAACAGGGAAGCGACGGCTCGGCGGAGCAGCGACTGTCGTTCCTGATCGGGGTTTTCCTGGCCTCGGATGTAGACGCGATGGTTTCTCGCGGGTTATTCAATTCGGAGGGAACGGTCGTCATCACCGGCGGAGGCGTGATCGCCGAAGCCTTCAGCGGCGCGCTTGCACGTTTATCCGCCCGAACGGTCATCCTCGACGACGATGACGTGGAACGCGCGCTGTTAGCCGGATGCCGCAGCGTCTTCTCCCACATAGTAACGACTTTAGTCGTTACGTGATGTAACGACTAAAGTCGTTACTACGCGGCGCAAGGCTGGCGCAATCACTTCACTAAAAACTCGCCCTCTCTTTGCCGCGTCCCCGGACCGCTTTCGACAATCTCCGTGGGAGATAGCAGGCTCAACCTTCTACCGGTGATCAGCCTGGCGCCCCGCTGGTAAGTGAAATACGACCACGCCCAGTTGAAGAGCACCATGAACCGATTGCGGAATCCGATCAGGAAGAAGATGTGAACAACCAGCCAGGCCATCCACGCCATGAAACCGCTCAGATGCAATTTGCCGATCTCGGCGATCGCGGCCTTACGACCGATTGTCGCCATGTTTCCTTTGTCGAAGTATTGAAACTCTTCATAGGGTTTGCCGGCCAGATCATTTCGAATATTTCCGGCGACGCGACGGCCCATTTGCATCGCCACCGGGCTGACGCCGGGCAGCGGCTTTCCGTCCTGTTCAAGATAGGTCATGTCGCCAATAGCGAAGACGTTGTGATGGCCGGGGACGGTCAGGTCGCGATTGACGAGCACCCGCCCGGCGCGATCAATTGGCGCGCCCAGCCGCTGTGTCAAGGCGGTAGCGCGCACGCCCGCCGCCCAGATCACGGTCGCTGCCTTGACATTTTCGGCGCCGAGATAGACGCCGTGTTCGTCAATGCCTGTGACCTTGGCGCCGGTTAGTACTCTGACTCCGAGATCGGCCAATTGCCGATGCGCGCTTTTTGAAAGATCGGGCGCGAAACTCGGCAGTATCCTGGGACCACCTTCCAGCAGCAGTATTTCGGCCTCTTCGGGATAGATGCTGCGGAAATCGCGAGCCAACACGAAGTGCGAGAGCTCGGCGATCGCGCCGGCGAGTTCGACGCCGGTCGGCCCTCCGCCGACCACCACAAAAGTCATCAGCGCGCGGCGGCGCTCGGGGTCGGTCTCTTTCTCAGCTTCCTCGAAAGCCAGCAACACTCGGCGGCGAATTTCGACCGCGTCGTCCAGGTCTTTCAACCCGGGCGCGAACGTCTCCCACTCGTCGTGGCCGAAGTAGCTGGTGCGCCCGCCGGTGGCCAGAACCAGGTAGTCATATTTCAATTTCGAGTCGCGCAGTTCGACGGTCTGATTGTTGAAATCCACA
>DATEMG010000014.1:0-2929 GCA_035275805.1 Blastocatellia bacterium | reverse complement strand
CCCGCACGGGGATAGAACCCCAAATCGGAATCACTGGCGCGGCGCGGCGCCTGGCGCTCCCAATCGCAACCCGCGCCAGGGCGTCGCTGCGATCAGCCGTCCCGTATGATCGAACAGCGCTACCCGCCAGCGCAGATCTCCGTCAACGGCCTTCTCCCGCAACCACGAAGGCGCGCGGTAAGACATGGCTCCGGCAGGTAGCAGGGAATTGAGCAGAGGCTTCTCGTTTCGGTCGGCGACCTCCAACTGCGCGAATGAACCGGACTGATTCTCGACCCAGGTGAAAAGCGGCGACTGAGGGCTATTGATGGTCGCGTCATCCGCGGGCGAGATCAGCGCGAGCGGAGCGGCGGCCTGGCTCTCGGAGGCGCCGACGAAGTAGCGCAAGAAGGGCAGGGCGAATCCCGACAGCCCGCCGCTGTGCACAATCCCCGACCCGACCCCGACCGCCGACAGATCGGAATCGCCCTCTTTGTCATCGCTGGCCTCGATGCGCAACAGAATCAGGTACGCGCCCTCGATGTTGCGCGGCAGGCGCGCCGGGTCAGGCCCTTCTAGCGTATAGCGTCCGACGGGCGGCAGGAAAATGTTGAAGCGGCTCAGTTGAGTGTAGCGGCGCTGGCTACCGCGCTGCTCGAACGGCAGCGATCCCTCGGGCAGTAGATCGAAATCGCTCGGCAGTTCTTCGCCTGGCGCGACCACTTCCCAACGGCCTTTCAGCCGGCCCGTGCCGTTGTATTGGATGTTCGCCTTGATCTTCGGCGTGAGCGTCTGTGGTCGGACGAAAACTATCGGCAGATCTGGTTCAAACAAAAGTTGCGCGTCGGTCAAAGCGAACGGCGTGCGAGCCCCGCCACTGGCCAAACGGCAGGTGACGTTGACGTACTCATCCGGCCCGCCGCCGAGGTTGGCGAAACGGCGGACATAGAAGAAACGCGATTCAGCGCCATCCGCCGCCGCCTGGTATGCCCGCCGGGCCACCGACGGCGGAATCGACATCACGTCGGTAAAGCCCAGATTCCCGCTAGACCGGGACAGGTTGAAACGCGTAGGCAGTGAGCCGAAGATCGTCGCCGGGTCGCATTTCAGCCCCAGGTCTGGCGCGGCGGGAATCAAATCTCCGCACCAGGTCGCCTCAGCCGGGCGCAGAGAGCCGGGTACCTGGCCGAAAGTGAGAAAGACCGTCGTCCCGGTGTTCGGATTGACGTTGACGCCGGTGGGATTGACTTTGACGTTCTGCGCACGGGCGACGCCGGCGGCCGTCATACAAATGGCAATGGCGATGAGCATGCGTTTCATTGTCACTCCTCAGAAAAAATGTACCGTAGGTTGTCCAACCTGCGGAGGCTTGATTATTGAAGCCTTTAGGCGTAATCAAGCGGCTCGTTTGTGAAGCAATCCGCAGGTTGGACAACCTACGGTACATGGCGCGCCGCGATTTTCATTCTTTCACGACGACGCAGGGCAACCTGAGCGCTCCTAAAAAATCAGATTCATTCCCGTGTTGAGAGTCCAGACTTTGTTGAGGCTGTTGACTATAAATAACAGGTCGCGCGTGCGCGCGAAGCGATTGGCGTATCGGATAAAAAATTGCGCCTGCATGCGATTGGCGAAAAGGCGCCGTCCTACCGGATGTTCCGCGTCCATGCGGTAAGACAATTGCGCGTCGCCTTCGATGGTGCGGCTGCTCGAGGTCCGCGCCAGATCACCGGCCCCGATAGTCGAAAGGTTGAGCGCGAAGGTCGCGCGGGGCGTCATTCGCCAGTTGGCGTTGACGGCGTAGCGCAGCGTGCGGTCAGCGCGTTGGAATTCGAAGTTGTTTGCCTGCTCGTTATTGACGTCGAAGTTCACGTCGAGGGCGAGCGTAAGATTGAGTCCGAGCGTCAGTCCGTGGATCAGGTTCTCCAGGTCGGCAAGCTCGCGGCCCGGCTGGCGATTGTCCTGCGACGAACGATTGAACCGATAGCCGAGCCGCCACTTCGTAAACTGCCAATCGGCGCTCACGTTGTAATTCAGACTGATCTGATCGGGTACCAGGTCGGGCCGGAATCCGCCGTTGATGGGAATGAATGCGCCGAGCTGGTGGACGCGGTCTACAGTAAACCCCAGGCGCGGCAGCCACTGAAAAGATTGGCCGTCCGCCCGTCCGTTAGTTTGCCCGTTTGATTGCTCCCCTCCGGCGATGAACGGAACTATCAGCGCCGACAATGGCATGTTGATGTTCAGCGCTTCGCGCCGCGTCAGCGATTTCAGGATTGAAGGCAAGTCGCTGAGGTTGTCGTTGAATCGAGTATGCGAGACGGTGAAGTTCGCTTCCCCTAGACCGCCTGCCAGTTCGAATTGATTTTGAAAACGGTCGGCCTGCGTGACGGCGCCGACGCTGCGAAAGAGAGGGTCGACACTTTCGTGCCGAAAATTGAAAGTCAGGTTCGCCTTCTGCAGCGAATTGAGTTTTAGGTCTCGCAACAACGCCAGGCTGGCGTCTGCGAAACGCGCCGATCGCGTCGTCTCGCGCGCCGGCGTGAGGTTAAGCCCCTGTTCGAGCAGCGGATCGGACGTGTTGGTAAAGCGACTGCGCGCGAATCCTGCGTCGAGTTTGAAGCGGTTCTGCGCGTCGCTGGCGACCAGGCGCAGGCTTCCGCCCGCGCTGCGTTCTGCGTCGGTCAACGATCGCTGGCTGAAGTTGTTGAGGGGCAGCAATGAACCGCTGAGGGCGGCGGCTTCGATACGGAAACCCTGCGGCCGAGCGGGCAGAAACTCGAAACCCAGCGCGCCGCTCAGGATTTGATGCTTGCGCCGGTTCAAGCCGGAGAAATTGCTCCATCCTACGACGCTCGTGCCGTTGACGGCGGAAGCCGTGAAATCCGCGCGCTTTCCCAACGGCAGTTTGGCGCTCACGCCGCGGCTCGAAATGTTGTTGATCAAGTGG
>DATEMG010000013.1:0-12018 GCA_035275805.1 Blastocatellia bacterium | reverse complement strand
CGGATTGCAATTCGGCGTGCTGCTGGCTGGGGCCATCATCACCGAAGTGATATTCAGTTGGCCGGGAATCGGGACTCTAACTGTTGAATCCATCGGAGCGCGCAATTATCCGATGGTTCAAGGCTGCATCCTGATGATCGCGCTCACTTACATCGTCGCCAATATGCTCACTGATTTTGCATACCGGCTGCTCGATCCAAGAATCAAGGTTGAATAGTTGCTATGAATCGTCTAGGCAAAGTCGGATTGGTCATCATTTCCGTCTTCTTATTTGTCGCGGTCTTCGCCCCGTTGCTCGCGCCTTATGATCCGCGCCAGCAATCACCGATCGGGAGCGATCTATCGCGACTGAAGCCTACACGCGAATACCTCTTTGGGCGGGACCACGCTGGGCGTGACGTCCTGTCGCGGGTGATTTATGGCGCGCGGATTTCGATGCGGGTCGGCGCGTCGGTGGTCTTGATCTCGGCGATCATCGGAACGATCATCGGCGCGGTATCGGGTTATTACGGAGGATGGGTGGACCGCTTGCTCTCCGGTTTCCTCTTCAATGTTTTTCTTTCATTCCCGAGCATTCTGCTGGCCATCGCGATGGTCGCGTTTCTAGGCGCGAGCCTGAACAATTTGATTCTCGCGCTCTCGGTGATAGGCTGGGTGGGCTACGCGCGATTGATGCGCGGGCAGGCTCTCAAAGTCCGCGAGTTCGATTTCGCCACTGCGGCGCGCGCGCTCGGCGCAAGCGATGCGCGAATTATCGTTCTTCATATTCTACCGAACGCCATCCAACCGATGATCGTGCAGGCGAGCCTGGGAATGGCAGGCGCAGTCCTCGCGGAGGCGAGCTTGAGCTTCCTTGGACTTGGGGCGCCGCCTGGCGCGCCCAGCTGGGGAGTGATGCTCAATGATGCGCGCATTCTTTATAGAGACGCGCCGCACGTGCTCATCCTTCCCGGACTGGCGGTGATGCTCACGGTCATGGCGTTCAACTTCGTCGGAGACGGCCTGCGTGAATTGCTCGATCCTAAGCAAAAGCGGCAATGAGGCGGAGGACGGGGCGACGGGGGACGGGGCGACAGGGCGGCAAGGAATATGGGGCGCAGATCAGCGACTTCTTCTCATATTCGCCCTGTCCCCCCGTCGCCCCGTCTTCCTCCCCTGCGGATGATCTGCTTGGTTGACGCTCATCCGGCGCGCAGATACACTCTCTTTTCCAATTTCACTCCCAGGAAATCACGATTATGCGATTCTCGAAATTACTCTCACTCGCCTCTTGCGGTCTTCTGTTGATCGGCGTCATGACTCCGCCCGCCGCCGCGCAAAAGAAGGACAAGGACAAGAACAAGGACAAGAATCCGCCAGTCCCCGTGGTCATTCCGCCGACGCCATACAGCGACGTACGACGCGACAGCCTGCTCAACGGGTTGCATATCATCACGCTCGAACGAGCCGGCGACGCAAATGTGAAATGCGACATAGTCATTCGGACCGGCGCCATGTTCGATCTGGCCGGCAAGACCGGTCTGGCGGCTCTCACCCAGGAGACGCTGATCGCCGTCAATCCGCAATTGAGAGAAGAGGTCGAATCGCTGCAAGCCAGGATCGACTGGGGGGTGAACTGGGACACCACATGGTTTCACATCGAAACTCCGGCGAGCAATTTCGACGCCGTCCTTGAAATTCTGGCGCGTCTGCTGGTCGTCGAAAACGTCCGTCCCGACGCCTTCAAACGCGCCAGCCAGGAGCGTTTGGAGAAAGTCAAATCCGTCAACCTGACCCCGGCTGAAAAAGCAGACGAAGCCTTCCTCAAAGCAGTCTACGGCGATCATCCATACGGCCACAATATAGATGGAGGCGAAGGCTCCGTGTCCGGAATCAAACAGGCCGACGTTTATGATTTTCTCAAGCGCTTTTACATTGCTAACAACGTTTCAATCATCGTGGTCGGAAACATCACGCATGACCGCGGGATGAGGCCGTTTAAGGCTTTCTTCGGCGGGTGGGCGAAGGGGCAATCCGTCCCGTCCACTTTCAAGCAGCCGGCGCAGACCGTCGAGTTGAAATTGGTCAAAGTCGAGGTCCCCGACGCGCCGAACGTCGAGTTGCGCGCAGGGATGATCGGATTCAGAAGCGTCGACCCGGATTTTCTAGTCGCCGAAGCGATGGCTCGGATTTTGAACGCGAGGCTGAAACGCGAGGCTGAGTCGGCCGGCGGAAGCTTCACGGCCCAATCGCCGCGACGCGTCTTGTCAGGGCCGTTCTACTTATCGGCGTCAATCCCCGCAGATCAGGCGTCTGCGTTCTCGCGCAAGGCGACCGATAGTTTCGCGACGCTCGCTACAGCCGCCCCATCGGCCGAAGAGATCGCGGCTGCGAAATCGGCCCTGGCGGAAGAGCACGCCGCGCGCTTGGTCGAAGACTATCTGAGGGAAATCGAGGTCTTCAAGTCGTCGAAAAATTATCCCCTGACCGTCAAAGAAAACATCGAAAAGATCACCGCCGCCGACGTACAGCGCGTCGCCAAGCGCCTCTTCGACGCCAACGCGATGACCGTTGTGGCGCTGGGGCGGGTCGGCGAAAATTTTAAATCGACCCCATGACTTCACCTGGTGAACGGATCGAGATCGACTCATCGCGCGTCGCAACTCCCAGCCCGGAGTTGAACGCGCCCGGCAAAACCGGGGCGGTGCGCGCGATGTTCGCAGAGATCGCCCCAAGCTACGACAGGCTCAATCACCTGCTCTCGGTCAACTTCGACAGGCTCTGGCGGCGTTTCACCGTCAAAAAGCTGAAGGGCGCGCTATCGCGTCCGGACGCGCTCGCTCTAGATTTGTGTTGCGGAACAGCCGACCTGACGCTCGAGTTGGAAAACCACTCCCGCGTCATCGGCTGCGACTTCTGTCATCCGATGCTCGTCATCGGGAATGAAAAGATCAAGTCCAAACAGGTCCGGCGCGCCCTCCTCGCCGAGGGGGACGCGCTGCGGTTGCCCTTCGCTGATTGCAGCTTCGACGTCGTGACCATCGCTTTCGGTTTACGAAACCTGGAACACGTCGAGGGCGGGTTGGCGGAGATTTTGCGTGTGCTCAAACCAGGCGGATGCGCGGCGGCGCTGGAATTTTCGCGCCCCGTGATCCCAGTCTTCCGCCAGGCTTTTGAGTTTTACTTCCATAACATTCTTCCCCACCTTGGTTCTCTCGTTTCAGGCTCCGACAGCGCGTATCGCTATCTGCCCGCGTCGGTGCGCGCGTTTCCCGACCAGGAGCGGTTGGCCGGGATGATGCGCGAGGTCGGGTATACGAACGTGCGCTACCATAATCTGACCGGCGGCGTCGCCGCGTTGCATCTCGGCGAACGAATGTGAAAGCGCAGGCACGACTATGATCGAACCGATTGAGTTTTTTACTGGGAAATTCAATATCTCTATTTCAAACATCGAATCTCTCCTCGGTGTAGCGTTGTCGAGGGGCGGCGATTACGCCGACCTGTACTTCGAATATGCGACGCTCAACTCTCTAAACCTCGAAGAACAGATCATCAAATCGGCCAATCGCGCGGCCCGACTGGGCGTCGGTGTGCGGGTGATCTCGGGGGAAAAGACTGGCTACGCCTACTGCGACGAGATTGACGTCGCCGCGATACGCAAGGCCGCCTTGACCGCCGCGCACATCGCCCAGAGCGGGTTCGGCGCCGGCCCGGTCAAGGTCTCACGATCGAATCCCGCGCGCGATCTTTATCCGGTCACGAAATTGATCGACGACGAGCCGCTGCCCCACAAGATTGAGCTGCTAAACCGAATCGACAGAACTTCGCGCGCCTTCGACCGGCGAATCCGCGAGGCGCAGGTGAGCCTCGCGGACGAATTCAAGTTGGTCCTGATCGCCACCTCCGAAGGCAGCCTTGTCGGCGACGCGCAGCCGCTGGCGCGAATGCGCGTGATGTGCATCGCCGACGACGACGGCAACTTGCAATCCGGCGTCTCGGGCGGGGGGGGGCGCGTCGGGATGGATTTCTTCAGCGACCGGCTGCTCGACCATTACGCCAACGAGGCCGCGCGCCAGGCGATTGTTCAACTGGAAGCCCAGGACGCGCCCGCCGGCTCAATGGAGGTGGTGCTCGGGCCTGGCTGGCCCGGAGTGCTGCTGCATGAGGCGGTCGGGCATGGTCTCGAAGCCGACTTCAACCGCAAAGGTATGTCCGCCTTCTCGGGGCTAATCGGTCAGAAGGTGGCGAGCGAACTCTGCACCGTGGTGGACGATGGCGCGATGCCTAACCGGCGAGGCTCGCTCAACATCGACGACGAAGGCAATCCGACTTCCAAAACTGTGCTGATCGAAAACGGCGTCCTGCGCGGCTACTTGCAGGACAAGCTGAGCTCGCGTCTGACCGGGGCGAGTTTGACCGGCAACGGGCGGCGCGAGAGCTACCGCCGCATGCCGATGCCGCGAATGACCAACACCTACCTGCTTAACGGCGCGAGCGCGCCCGACGAGATAATTCGCTCGGTCAAGCGCGGCCTGTACGCCGTGCAATTCGGCGGTGGCCAGGTCGACATCACCAACGGCAAATTCGTCTTCAACGCGACCGAGGCCTACCTGATCGAGGACGGCAAGGTCACCGCCCCGGTCAAAGGGGCGACGCTTATCGGCAACGGCCCGGACGCTTTAACCAAGGTCACAGCGGTGGCCAACGATCTCGCGCTCGACGAAGGCGTTGGCACTTGCGGCAAGGACGGACAATCCGTCCCGGTTGGCGTCGGCATTCCGACGATCAAAATTTCGGAGATGACCGTCGGAGGCACAAAGTGATCACAACTGATCTGCTCTCCGACATCGTCAATAAAGCGATCAAACGCGGCGCGACCGACGCCGAAGCAGTCGGCGTCGAGTCTACGGAATTCCAAGTCGAGGTCAGGCTTGGGGAGGTTGAAAAATTGCAGGAAGCGGCCTCGCGCGGCATAGGGCTGCGCGTGCTTTATCAAGGCCGCCAAGCGTCAAGCTCCACTTCCGACACGAGCCCTCAGGCGATTGACGAGCTAATCTCTTCCGCCGTCGAAATGGCTAAACTGACTTCTATAGACGAGGCGGCGGCGCTACCCTGGGGCGACGAACTGGCGCCTGAGGTCGCCGATCTCGGCCTTTACGACCCGGACATAGGCGAATTGACTACCGAGCGCAAAATCGAAATGGCTCGCTCGGCTGAGGGTGCCGCGCGCGGCGCGGACGCGCGCATCGCGAATTCCGAAGGCTCGGCCTGTTCGACGGCGGCAAGCAACACCATCCTGGTTACTAGCGCAGGATTCGTGGGCGAATACCAGGGTACGACTTGCGCCTTGACGGTTGCGCCGATTGCGAAACAGGGCGGTCAGATGCAGGTCGCCTCCTGGGGAGACCTCCAATGCGCGCTCGCGTCGCTCGATTCGCCCGAGGCGTTAGGGCGGGAAGCCGCGAGGCGGGCGTTGCGAAAGCTTAACGCGCGCAAAGTCACGACCCGTATAGCGCCGGTCGTTTTCGAATCGAGCGCGGCGGAAGAGTTGTTAGGCGATTTTTTCACGGCGGTCGACGGTTATTCGATCTTTCGGCGCGCATCTTTCCTGGTGGGCCGCCTCGGCGAGACTATCGCCGCGCCCGGACTGACGGTCATCGACGACGGCAGTATGCGATGCCGGGTAGGGTCGCGCCCCTTCGACGGCGAAGGTTTGGCCACACGGCGAACGGCGGTCGTCGAGAACGGGGTTTTGAAAAACTATCTGCTCAACAGTTACACCGCGCGCAAACTCGGATTGCGCTCGACGGCGAACGCAGCGCGCGCTTTGACGGGCGCGCCGATAGTCGGGTTCGGCAACTTTTTCATCGCTCCCGGAGTCTATCAGGCGGAAGAGATTATCGCTTCGGTTAAAAACGGTTTTTACGTGACCGAGATGATCGGCTTCGGCTTCAACGCTGTCACCGGCGATTTCTCGCGCGGCGCTTCCGGCTGGTGGATAGAAGACGGCAAGCTGGCCTTCCCGGTCGAGGAGGTCACCATCGCCGGCAATTTCCGCGACATGCTGCGCGGAATCGAGATGATAGGCGACGACCTGCGGTTCCGTGGCCGCGTGGCTGCGCCGACTGTCAAGATCGACCGAATGATGGTCAGTGGAGAGTGACTGACATTCTCCCGCGAAAAATCAACCGTGACAAAACGAAGATCGCGAGTTTTTTTCTCCTATCTTTTTTCATGTTCTTCGTTTGTTCACGGCTGATTCTCATCCTTTCCGGGCGTCGCTGATCGCGACTGGGGAGTTCAATTTATGAATAACGACACTGAATTGACTGTGTTCGAGAATGAGAACGAGAACGACAACAATAACAGCGCCGGCGCCGAAAAGGATCGCTCGCGCGGGCTTCTGGTCGTGGGCGCAATCGCGGCTCTAATGTTGGTGATATTGATCATTGCGCTAGCGATGACCAAGTCGGCCGGAGACAGAGAAGTTGAAAATATGGTTCGGGCCGGCTCGCAGGAATTCGACGCTTACAAGGATAAAGTCACGGTGGAGGTCGATCCCGATGCTAAGATGGTTTATCCCAATATGATCGGTATGTGGCAGCTTGAAGCGCGAGCGACGCTGACCAACCGAGGCGACCGCGAGTTGATCGGCGTCGAAGTGGTCGGAAAAATGCTCGACTTCGAAGACAAGGTCATCGCGCAAGCCGTCAAGCTGCCGATTCCGCGCATCCGAAAAGAACCGCTCAAGCCCGGCGAGTCTATGAATATAGTGTTAAAAGTCGACGCCCCTAAAAAAACTACCGAAAACGATGTAAAGGATATCACAATAGAGTTGCACGGGGTGCGGTTCCAGTGACTACGAACCGGTACAGCGCCGCGCCCGTAAGCAAGCGGCCGTTTCATTGGTCAACCGCTTGCTTACGGGCGCGGTACTGTACCGCCATCCCAGCGCTGCGCGTCTTGATTCAGCGCGAATCCTGCGGAAGGTTCACGCGCGGGTGATTGAAGGGCGGCGCAGCCGAGCAACACCAGCGAAATCCAGACCAAGTCGGAAAGTAATAAGTGTAAAAGCTGCAACCAGATAGGCGCGTGCAGCAGCAGATTGACCGCGCCCGCTCCAAGTTGTACGAACACAAGCGCGATCAAGGTGGTAGACCATCTCTTGACGCCATTCCCTGGTTGGCGCGAGCGGGCGGAGTATGCGGTCAACATCAAAAGCCCACTTACTCCAATTGCAATAAGCGGGTGAAAGAATCGTAATCGGATCAGAACATGGGCGGTCGGCGACAGGTCCTGTTTCAACCCTTCGGCCAGAGAGGTGACCGGAAAGAGCGTCGCCCCCAGAGCAGACACGGCGCCGCTCACGCCAAGGATCAAAGTCGCAACGATTGCGGCGGCTAATACCCAGTTGATCGACCCTTTCCCTCGAACATTTAATCGCCCGCCCGTCGTCGCAGCCCAGGCCATAAGCGTCAGCGTTCCCACCAGCAGGAAGGTGTTGACCAGGTGCGCCGACATCCATAGCGCCCGCGCTATGGATTTGTTCTCGGCGACCATCTCGAAAAGCACCAGGCCGGCGCCGATTGCCGCCTCCATCAACATGAAAAACATCGCAGACGCGGCATAGCGTATCGAGGGATGTTTTGGGGAGTAGGCGCGGAAAGCCCAGACGAGCGCGCCAGCGACCAGCAGCAACGCCAGTCCGCTCGACAGACGGTGCGAAAATTCGACGATGGTTTTTACGGTTGGAGAGCCTGGAATGACCTCGCCGTTGCAGAGTGGCCAGTGGCTGCCACATCCGGCGCCCGAACCGCTCGCGCGAACGTAGGCGCCCCAGACGATGACCAGCAAGTTAAAAGCCAGCGTAAGCCAAGCGTATTTCGCGAAACGATCGAGTTTCATTGATCAAAGATCACGAGGGCTTAGATATTGATCGTAGCGGCGAAACGGCTCCCATTCGGACGAGTATTCCAACCTTGTTTCCGGGCGTCGTTCTTCTAGTTTGACGATTTCAACGGCTTCAATGAATAGGCGGTCCAGATTCTCAATGGGACTGCCGGTCCTTCTGCAAGCGGCTACATGAGTGCGTATGATCTGATCAACCTTGACGCGCGTGTCCTGCGGCAGCTGGTTGATCATTTTCAATGTTTGATCCGATATTTTCATAAGCCCTCTCCATTTATTACTTTGTTTATCGAAAATTTTAAGTCAGAAATGACTGGGCAAGATACTCGATGTTCTTGTCAGATTCAAGAAATTATTAAGTCAAAATTTTTCATGACGCTAAAATCATGATTTCCCAAGCATCTTTAGCCGTCGCATGGTTAGTGTTAGGATACCGGCTGGCAGGGCGGGGATGATTTCTTCCCTCATATGAAAAGATATGCATCCTCATCCTGCGCGAAGAATTCGTTGGCGCGAATCAGGATAAAGATACGATGGTGGAAGCAACTACAGCCTTACGAAGAAAACCGATCAGCTCTTTCAAAAAATGGTTCCTTGAAGGACAGGTCAAGGAAGTCGAAGGCCCTCACCAAAAGGATGGCCAGCCTCACACGCACTCCTGGTGGAGGGTGATGTGTTTGACCGGAGTGGATTACTTCTCCACGCTCGGCTACCAACCCGGGATCGCCTATCTGGCCGCCGGGGCGCTTTCGCCGATAGCCACGCTGGTATTAGTTCTACTGACGCTATTTGGGGCTTTGCCGATGTATCGGCGCGTCGCCGAAGCCAGCCCGGACGGCGACGGTTCGATCTCGATGCTGGAAGACCTGCTGCCTCGCTGGCGCGGTAAAATGTTCGTGCTGGCGCTGCTGGGGTTCGCCGCCACCAGCTTCATTATCACGATCACTCTGTCGGCGGCTGACGCCACGGCGCACATCGTCGAAAATCCCTTCGCGCCGCGCTTTCTGCATCACCCCGTCCCCGTCACACTGGTGTTGATCGCGGCCCTCGGCTCGATCTTCCTCAAAGGGTTCAAAGAAGCCATCGGCCTCGCGGTGCTGTTGGTCGCCGTGTACATCTTGCTCAATCTGGTGGTGGTGGCCGTCGGCCTGTACCAGGTCGCGATACATCCCGAGGCGCTGGCCGGCTGGAAGAATGCGTTGAACCTCCAGCACAGCACGCCGTTAGGAATGATCGGCGCGGCGATGCTACTCTTCCCGAAACTCGCTCTCGGTTTGTCGGGTTTTGAAACGGGCGTGTTGGTGATGCCGCTGATCAAGGGTGATGAAACCGACACTCCTAAAAACCCCGCCGGGCGCATTCGTAATGGGAAAAAACTCCTGTTAGCGGCGGCGGCCATTATGAGCGTGATGCTCATCTCCAGCAGTTTTATCACCACCACGCTGATTCCCGGGGCCGAATTCAAGGAGGGAGGCAAGGCCAACGGGCGCGCGCTGGCTTTTCTGGCCCATGAGTACCTGGGCGATTTCTTTGGCACCGTCTACGACTTGAGCACGATCTCGATACTGTGGTTCGCCGGCTCATCGGCCATGGCCGGCTTACTCAACGTCATTCCCCGCTATCTGCCGCGATACGGGATGGCCCCCGAATGGGCGCGCGCGGTGAGGCCGCTGACGCTGGTCCTGACCGCCATTTGCTTTGCCGTAACGATCTTCTTCAAAGCCGACGTCGACGCGCAGGGCGGCGCTTACGCAACAGGAGTGCTGGCGCTGATACTTTCCGCGGCGATCGCCGTTGCGATCTCCGAATGGCGTAAGGGGTGGCGGCGGTGGATATACCTGGCGATCGCCGCGGTTTTCGGCTACACCACGGCCGCTAACATCCTTGAACAGCCCGAAGGCATCAAAATCGCGTCGTCCTTCATCGTCTCGATCATCATCGTCTCGTTCATATCACGCGCGCTGCGCTCGACTGAGTTGCGCGTCGACAAGGTCGAATTGAACGATGCGGCGCGTCAGTTCATCGAGGAGGCCGGGAAGGGCACGATTCGCATCATCGCCAACCGCCCCGACCGTGGCGACGCTGACGAATATCGGTTGAAAGAGAAAGAAGAGCGCTGGAACAATCACATCCCCGCCAACGATCCTGTGCTATTTTTCGAGGTCAGGCCTGGCGACGTCTCTGACTTTTCCGGCGTCCTGCGGGTGCGAGGAGTACAGCTCGGACAGTATCGGATTTTGCGAACGAGAAGTCCGGCCGTGCCGAACGCGATCGCCGCGTTCCTGCTGCACGCCCGCGACGCGACGGGACAAATCCCACACGTCTACTTCGGATGGACTGAAGGGAATCCGATCTGGTATGTTTTGAAATTCATATTTTTCGGCGAGGGAGACACCGCGCCGGTGACGCACGAGATTCTTCGTCAGGCCGAATCGGATCGGTCGCGCAGGCCCGCCGTTCACGTCGGCGGGTGATTTCGAGGCGACCCGGTCGCAATTAATGGTTCGTTCTGAGCCTCATGCCCTCGCCCGAGGCTCGAACTAGGAGAGTGGTAAATGCCTGAAGCCAAGGCTTCACTTTTCAGTTCCAATGCCGCTTTCAAGCGCTGGTTCTTTGCAGGCCAGGTCGAGGAGATCGCCGGCCCTCATGAGCAAGAGGGCCGGCGTCATGAGCATTCCTGGTGGCACGTAATGTGTCTGACCGGTGTGGATTATTTCTCCACGCTCGGCTATCAACCCAGCATTGCGTTTATCGCCGCCGGCGCGCTTTCGCCGATTGCGACGATATTTCTGGTGCTCCTGACCCTGTTCGGCGCGCTGCCCATCTACAGCCGCGTGGCGCGGGAAAGCCCGCATGGTGAAGGCTCGATCTCGATGCTGGAAGACCTTCTTCCACGCTGGCGCGGCAAGCTGTTCGTGCTCGCGTTGCTTGGGTTCGTCGCAACCGATTTCATTATTACCATTACGCTCTCCGCCGCCGACGCCACCGCGCACGTCGTTGTTAATCCGTTCGCGCCGCATTTTCTGGAGGATCATCGCGTCGCCGTCACGCTTGTTTTGATCTCCATTCTAGGCGCGATCTTTCTCAAAGGCTTCAAAGAGGCGATCGGCCTGGCCGTGGCGCTGGTGGCCATCTACCTGTTATTCAACCTGGTGGTCGTGTCCGTGGGGATATATGAAGTGTTTACACACCCGCAGGCTCTCCCGGAGTGGAAAGAAGCGATCTTCGCCATGCCTCAAGTTCGTGGAAACCCGCTCCTGATACTAGGGCTCTCCTTGATCTGGTTCCCAAAGCTCGCGCTCGGATTAACGGGTTTTGAAACCGGTGTGGCCGTCATGCCTTTGGTGAAAGGCGACCCGGGCGACGATCCTAAAAACCCTGCCGGCCGCATTCGCAACACGCGCCGTCTTTTAACCACCGCGGCTTTGATCATGAGTTTCATGCTCATCACAAGCAGTCTGGTGACAACCTTGCTCATCCCGGCCGAGAAGTTCCAGGTAGGCGCCGAGGCGGACGGGCGCGCGCTGGCTTATCTCGCCCATCATTTCCTGGGCGATTATTTCGGCACAGCCTACGACATAAGCACGATTTTGATTTTGTGGTTTGCGGGCGCGTCGGCTATGGCCGGCCTGATCAACATAGTGCCCCGCTATTTGCCGCGCTACGGGATGGCGCCGAATTGGACGCGCGCTACAAGGCCGCTGGTGTTGGTATACACGGCCATCGCTTTCGCCGTGACGATCATCTTCGACGCCGACCACAACGCGCAGGGCGGCGCATACGCAACCGGCGTGCTGGTATTGATGTCTTCGGCGGCGGTTGCGGTGACATTGGCCTCCTGGCGCGAGGGCGCGATCAGATACGCCTTTCTCGCGATTGCGGTGGTCTTCAGTTACACTACGATCACCAACATCATAGAACGCCCCGAAGGCATCAAGATCGCATCGCTCTTTATCGGCGCCATCGTTGTCGTCTCGTTCATTTCACGCGCGCTGCGTTCGACCGAGTTGCGGGTCGATAGGGTGGAGATGAACGACGCGGCGCGGGCCTTCATCGAAGAAGCCGGGAAGGGCACGATTCGGATCATCGCCAACCGTCCCGACCGGGGCGACGTGGATGAGTACCGGC
>DATEMG010000012.1:0-12354 GCA_035275805.1 Blastocatellia bacterium | reverse complement strand
TTGCTTGGTTTGATTTAGTAATGGAAGATCCATCCACCACCGCAGGCGAGGAGAACGCCGAGGGTTCGCAGAGAGAGTGGAAGAGAGAGAGTATTCCTTTTTCCCTCTCTGTTTTCCGCTCCCTCTGATCTTCTCCGCGAGATCTCGGCGTTCTCCTGGCCTGCGGAGGCGGCGTGGAGGGCTGGACCGTCAACTCCATATTGAAAACTGACCCGGAATGAAAAGGAGACCCGGCATGCGACGTTTCACGCGATATTTATTATCGACCTTCTGCCTGATCATCGCTCTGCTCACGATTCCGATCGCCGCCCAGAACGGCGCGAAGAAGCCGGCGAAGAACGGCGCCGGAAAAGGCGAGTGGCGTCATTACGGCGGCGACGGCGGCTCGACCAAATATTCGCCGCTCGACCAGATCAACAAAGAGAACGCGGGCAAACTGAAGGTCGCGTGGACTTGGGATTCGCCCGACCTGCCGCTGCAGAAAGAGAACCGGATGCTCTCTTCGTTCGCTCACGAGGCCACTCCGTTGATGATCGGCGGCAGGCTCTACACAAGCACCTCGCTCTCTCAGGTGACGGCCATCGACGCCGCGACGGGTCAGACGATCTGGACCTTCAACCCGGAAGCTTACAAAGCCGGACGCCCGGCGAATCTCGGCTTCGTGCATCGCGGCGTCACATATTGGACGGACGGCAAACAGGAGCGCGTCTATATCGCGACTGCCGACGCCTATCTATGCGCAATTGACGCAAAGACCGGCAAACCTGTCGCGGAATTCGGCGAGGGCGGAAAAGTGAATCTGGCGAAAGCTATTCCTCTCGCCGTCAATTCGCGGAATTACGCGGTGACATCGCCGCCGGTGATCTGTCGCGATGTGGTGATCGTAGGTTCTTCGATCCACGACGGGCCGACAGCCAAAGAGTATCCGCGTGGCGACATTCAAGCCTTCGACGTTCGCACCGGCAAGCCGCTCTGGATATTCCACACCGTGCCCCAGGCGGGCGAGTTCGGCAATGAGACCTGGGAGAACGAGTCGTGGAAGTACACCGGCAACACAAACGTCTGGACATTGATGAGCGTGGACGAGGAACTGGGCTACGTCTATTTGCCCACCGGCACGCCGACCAACGACTGGTATGGCGGACATCGGCTGGGCGATAACCTCTTCGCCGAATCGCTTATCTGCGTGGAGGCGAAGACCGGCAAGCGCGTCTGGCATTTTCAGACCGTGCGTCACGGGTTGTGGGATTACGATCTGCCCGCCGCGCCCGTGCTTTGCGACATCAAGGTCAACGGCCGGACGATCAAAGCCGTGGCTCAGATCACCAAGTCCGGCTTCACTTTCGTCTTCAATCGCGTGAACGGCAAACCGGTCTGGCCCATTGAAGATCGCCCCGTCCCCCAATCCACCGTGGCGGGCGAACGCACGGCGCCGACTCAACCATTCCCGACCAGGCCCGCGCCGTTCGAGCTACAAGGCTCTACCGAAGATAATCTGATCGATTTCACGCCCGAGCTGCGCGCCGAAGCGAAGAAGATTCTCGAGCAGTACGATCACGGGCCTCTCTTCACGCCGCCGACCGAAAAAGGGACGATCAATTTGCCGGGCTGGGCCGGCGGCGCCAACTGGTGGGGAGCGGCCTTCGACCCGCAGACCGGAATGTTCTACATCCCATCCATAAGCTCACCGATCAACGTCAAGCTGGCCAAACCCGATCCGACGCGCTCTAACTTCAATTACATTCGCGGAGCCGGAAACGCCAACGGCCCGCGAGGTCTGCAACTTTTCAAACCGCCTTACGGACGCATCACCGCGATCAACCTCAATACCGGCGACCACGCCTGGATGATCACGCACGGCGACGGGGACCGAAAGAAAATCAACGGCGTGATCAAGGAGATTAGCGGCAAAGACGTCGACATAGGGCCTGTCGGCGCCGGCGGAGGCGGGCCGCTGTTGACGAAGACGCTCTTGTTCGTCGGGCAGGGAGCCGGCGGCCGCGGTGGGCGCGCCGGCGGCGGAGAAAACATGCTGCGAGCCTTCGACAAAGCCACGGGCAAAGTGGTCGCCGAGATTCCATTGCCCGCGCAGCCAAGCGGAACGCCGATGACTTATATGGCCGGCGGGAAGCAATTTATTGTATTGGCGACGATGGACGGCCGGCTGGTTGCGCTGGGTTTGCCTGATCCTGTCAACCAGAGCGCGCAGGATTGATTTCATCAGGGCGCGAAGAAATGCGAATGTTCTCGGAGAAAATTATGCTGCGACGATTGGCATTGATAGTTCTCATACTTCTTGCGACGGCAAACGCCGCTTTCGCCCAACTGTCCGCCGACGCGGTGATGCTCGACAAAGTCAAAATCCCCGAGGCGCAAAAATCCGTAGACCTCTGCCCTGTCTACCTTGAGCCCTCCGATCCGAAGCTGCCTGCGTGGGAATACAAGGGCGTGAGCTATCGCGGCGCCAGGGCGGACGCTCAGGAGAAATTCTTCAAAGACCCGGACAAATACGCCAGGGCGGCCGAGCGCCAGCGCTTCATCAACAACTTCATGAGCTCGATGAGCGCCGTCTGGTGCCCGGTGACCGACCAGGTAACGCCCGGCGGAATGCTGCAGTGGAAGCGACTCGGTCTGACTTTTGAAAGTTGCTGCGCCTTCTGCGACGAGAATTTCAAAGAAGAGGATTTCCAGAAAGGGCTTGAGCGCCTGAAACTGCGCGCCGAGAAGACATACGAATTGCTCGGCGCGAAATACACCGAGGGCGCGAAAAGCCCGGTCGAAGGCGCGATCAAGAAGCCGAAGTCATGAGAAAATCAATCACGAAGAAACGAAGAGCGCGAAGCTTTTTTTTCTGATCTTACTTCGCGCCCCTCGTTTCTTCGTGGTTGGTTTTAGTTCTTTTCCCTTCAAAACGGATGCATTCAGAATTCAAAATCACGCGACCGGCGACTGCCGTAAAGTTGTCGCTCATTTGCGCGGCCATGATCTTCTCCTTGTCGTCGGGCGGCGGCGCGAGCGGACAAGATCAGAACAAGCAGGAACAGAAGACGGTTGATCCGAAAGCCTGGGGCGGGAATCACGCCGGCAAGCCGATCCCGGAATACGTGCACGGCGACGAGTGTCTCTTTTGTCACCGAAACGACATCGGCCCGACCTGGCAGAAGAACGCGCATGGTGTGACGGTACGGCAGCGCGAGGATGCGCCGGAATTGGCCAGGACGCTCGAATCGCTGCCGGCTCTGGCCGAGATGGCGAAGCAGGTCGAATACTTCCTCGGCAGCCGCCATCGCGCGCGCCTGCTGAAGAAAGAGGGATACGGCAAATTCACCATGCTCAACGCGCAGGTCACGCTCGGCGGGAACGGCCAGCCTGCGAAATTGATCGATCACGAGAAGCTCGCGTGGGATAAAGAGAAGTTCGCCAACCGGTGCGCTGGCTGTCACACGACCGGGGTCGATCCTGAAACCAGGGCCTTCAGCGAATTCGGGCTGGATTGCTACGCCTGCCATGGCGCAGTAGACCTCAATCACTCCAACGACACCTCGCTGGTCCTGCTCTCGAAGAAGCGGCGAAACGACGCAAAGGCGATCACCTCGCTCTGCGCCCAATGCCATCTGCGCGAATCGAAGTCGCGGTCGTCAGGGCTTCCTTACCCGAGCAATTTCGTGGCGGGTGATAATCTGTTTCAGGATTTGGAATTGGATTGGGCCAGGGCCGATGACCAGAAATTGAACGCGGGAGACCGCCACGTCTGGCGCAATGTCCGCGACGTCGCGCTCTACGGCAATGAATCAATCACCTGTCTGAACTGCCATCAGGCTCACGCAAACTCGAGTTTCAAACACCGCCGGGTCTTGCGGGTGCCGATCTGCGCGGAGTGCCATCACGGCGAAGGCTTCAAGGACCTCAAGCGTTACGAGGTTCACAGCCCGCTTTGCGAGTATTGACAAGCAAGGCGGAATCGCAGCAGAAGATATTTTCCATTTTAGATTTGTCATTTGCCATTGGCTGTTTGGCCGCGGGCAATGACAAATGACAAATCTAAAATGGAAAATGGAAAATGAGAACTCAGCCGAGCAGTTTGTCCCTGACCCTGTCGCGGTACCCGATGCATTCTTCCAACACCCGCCGGTATTCCTCCACTTCGACGTCGCGTTCGCAGCAGAACATCATCAGATTACCGTCGTCGCGGAAGGAACCGTCCCACTCGATGACCTGCTCGTCGCTCCAGGACGAATCGTACCGGCGCATCTTTTCATCATCCATGCGGTCGAAATAGGCGCGGAGGTTGACGCCGGTTTCGTCCAACGGCTCATCCGTCGGCTCCTGCTCGAAGTTCCAGATAGGTTGTTGCATATTTTCTTGTCCCACATTTTCCTCTCCTACATCTTCCTGTCCGGGTCTTTGCCGACAGGAAAACGTGGAAAAGGAAAATATCTTGACGCAGCGTTCCAGTAAACTGACCGAGCGGTAAGTTTATGGTCGCGTTTATGCGCTGTCAATTCTTCTCCGATTCTGGGACTCGCCGTTCCCAAAAACGCACACCGGACAAGAGCGCATTGCCTAATAATCCCGGCTAAATCGAGCGATTTTGTCAATTAGGTTCACGGCCGCATTGGCACAGCTTTGGCAATGCGACCTGTAGAGCGGTGTGTCTTCCGCTAATCGGAAACTGGCAATCCACTGGAGGAAACCATGCAAACACCCTGGCAAGACCTGCGCTATGGCGCCCGCGCATTGTTGAAGAACCCTGGCTTCACGTTGGTCGCGGTCATTACACTCGCCTTGGGCATCGGCGCGAACACGGCGATCTTCAGCGTCGTCAACGCCGCTCTGCTGAGGCGGCTTCCCTACGACGCGACAAGGCTCATGGCCGTCGAAGCGTTCAATCCGGAAAAAGAGAAGCGCGCTTACGGGGCTCCGCCGGCGGACTTCTGGGATTGGCAGGAGCAGAGCCGGACGTTCGAGCAATTGGCCATGTATTCGGGCGGCGGGATCGGGCTGAAGGAATCGGAGCGTATAGAAGCCATTTCCGGCGCAAGAGTGACGGTAAATTTCTTCGCTACGTTCGGCGTGCAACCGTTGTTGGGGCGCGCGTTTATCAATGAAGAAGGATTTTTGAACGGCCCGCCGGCGATTATTCTCAGTCACCGCCTCTGGCAGAGCCGATTCGGCGCCGATCCGCAGATCGTGGGCCACACGATCAAGACCGACGACGGTCCGGTAACGGTCATCGGCGTAATGGCGCCCGATTTCAAATTTCCGAGCTATGCCCAGGTCTGGACACCGTTCGCGCGCGACAGCGGTGAGCTGAAGTCTCGCGCCAGCCGCTATTGTCAGGCCATCGGGCGGATCAAACAGGGAGAGACTATTGAATCGGCGCAGGCGGAGATGAAGGCTATCGCCGCGCGTCTTGCCACGATCAATCCGAAAGATAATCAGGGCCGGACGGTACAGCTCACGGATTGGCGCGAGTCGCTGTCGGGGGATAGCCGGAAGGCGCTGTTGGTGCTGATGGGGGCGGTCGGCTTCGTGCTGCTGATCGCTTGCGCGAATGTGGCCAATTTGCTGCTCACGCGCGCGGCGACGCGACGCAGAGAGATGGCCATTCGGCTGGCGCTCGGCGCGACGCGGGCGAAGGTCCTCCGGCAGTTACTTACGGAGAGCTTGCTGCTCAGCCTGATCGGCGGCGCGCTGGGATTGTTGCTGGCGGTCTGGGGCGTGGAGGCGCTGACGAGTTTGCTGCCCGAACTCAACTTCTCCTTTCAATCGCTCTCCGAATTGCGCGGCGAAATTCGAGTTGACCGCGTCGCGCTACTCTTCACGCTGGGTGTCTCAATCCTGACGGGATTGCTTTTTGGCCTGGCGCCAGGCTGGCAGGCGGCGAAGACCGATTTCAACGAGTCGCTGAAAGAGGGCGGGCGCAGTGGCGGCGCGGGACACCAGCGCGCGCGTCAGGGGCTGGTGATCGCCGAGATTGGGCTGGCGTTGACGTTGCTGGTCGGAGCCGGATTGCTCATCAACAGCTTTGCGCGATTGCTACGGGTAGCCCCCGGTTACGACCCGCAGGGCTTGATGGTGATGTCGCTAGGGTTCCCGGCGGAAAATAAATACGCCTTCGCCCAGCAGGTGATGGAACGCATCGCTGCCACTCCCGGAGTAACATCGGTGGCGTTGATGAGTTACCCCAACTTGGGCGGACTGAACTTCCAGTTTAACCGCGAGAGCGATCCGTTGCCCGACGGCGACGTATTGGTGGCGTACAGCGCCATCAGCCCGGCCTATTTGCGCACGTTGAAGACCCCCCTTCTGACCGGGCGCGAATTCGACGATCGTGATCTGCCGAACGGTCGCCCTGTGGCGATCATCAATGAGACGATGGCGGGGCAATATTTCGCGGGCGAAAACCCCATCGGCCGGAAGATCGTCATCAACTATCTGGGTCAACGCATCGCGCGCGAGATCGTAGGCGTCGCCGGCGATGTTAAGCAGGAAGAGCCGAGCAAACCTACCAAGCCGGAAATCCTTGTGCCTTTTGCCCAACAGCCGTGGTTCAGCGGCTCTCTGCTCGTGCGTTCGACTCATCCCGATCCGCTGACGGTGAAGAACGCCGCCCAGCAGGCAATCTGGTCGGTCAGCCCTGAGACGGCAGAATCGAAGGTCGAGCCATTGACGACGACGCTCGCGGGCCATGTGGCCGAGCCTCGTCTGTACGCCTTGCTGCTCGGCGTCTTCGCCGTCATCGCGCTGACTCTGGCGGCGGTCGGGATTTACAGCGTCATCGCATATTCCGTCGCGCAGCGCACACAAGAGATCGGCGTCAGGATGGCTCTCGGCGCGCAAACCGGCGCAATCCTGAAGCTGGTCGTCGGGCAGGGGATGAAGCTGGTGGCGAGCGGCATCGCGCTGGGACTGGCAACTTCCTATGCGTTGACGCGACTGATGTCGAATATGTTGTTCGGCGTGAGCGCGGTCGATCAGCCGACGTTCATCGTCATCACGTTGTTGCTGACCTTCGTCGCCTTGCTGGCCTGTTGGATTCCGGCGCGGCGGGCGGCGAAAGTCGATCCGATGGTTGCGCTCAGATGTGAATAAATTCTCTCCACGAAGACACACGAAGGTCCACGAAGAATGGGAAAAACCTTCGCGCTTCTTCGTTTGACTTTGTGGATGAATCTCTTTGGAAAAACTATGCAAACATTGATTCAAGATTTGCGTTACGGCGCTCGAACATTATTGAAGAAGCCCGGCTTCACGTTGATTGCGATCATTACGCTCGGCCTGGGCATCGGCGCGAACACGGCTATTTTCAGTCTGGTCAATATGGTGATGTTGCGTCCGTTGCCGGTCTCACAACCGGATCGGATCGTCGAGGTCACTCCGTTGTTCAAGGGCCAAAGCATCGGGGCATTCTCCTATCCCACCTACAAAGATTTCCGCGACAAGAATGAAGTCTTTGACGGGCTGGCGGCATATATCCCTATTCCGATGAGTCTTAGTCGGAACGGTGTTAACGAGCGCGTCTGGGGCTATCTGGCTTCGGGTAATTATTTCGATCTGCTCGGCGTACGGGCCATCAAAGGCCGGATGTTCACGCAGGAAGAAGACCTCGTCCCCGGCGCGAATCATATCGCCGTGGTGAGCTACGGCTGCTGGCAGCGCCGCTTCGGCGCCGATCCGAACCTGGTGGGTAAGACGATCAAGCTCAACGGCCACGACTTCACCATCGTCGGCGTCGCGCCGGAAGAGTTCCGCGGGACGGTAGTGGTCTTCGATCCGGAAATTTACACGCCGATGATGATGGCGAAGCAGATCGCGCCGGGGGACTCGAAGTGGTTGGAGAATCGCGGCGCAGGCGGGATATTAGCGTTTGGTCGTCTGAAACAAGGCGTGACAGCGACACAGGCGCGTGAGTCGCTCAACCTGTTGATGGCGGAGTTTGCGCGCGAGTACCAGGATTTCGAGGGGATGGCATTCAGCGTCACGCCGGCCGGTCTGGCGATTCCGCTGATCCGCTTTGGGGCGATGGGATTCGCGGGGGTATTGATGGCGACGGTGGCGCTGGTGTTGCTGATCGCCTGCGTGAATCTGGCCAATCTGTTGCTGGCGCGAGCGGCTCAGCGACGCAAGGAGATCGCCATACGTTTGTCGCTCGGAGCAGGGCGCGCGAGGGTCGTGCGGCAGTTGCTTACCGAAAGCGTTGCGCTATCGCTCGCCGGAGGAGCCGTGGGTTGGTTGATCGCGCTCTGGTTGCTCGAACTGGTCGAGGCCTTCATGCCGTCGATAGATTTCAATCTATTGATTGATCTACGACCCGATTGGCGCGTGGTGATCTTCACGCTAGCCGTTTCGTTCATTACCGGCGCGCTCTTCGGCCTGGCGCCGGCGCTGCAAACGAGCAAGGTCGATCTGATTCTGGCTTTGAAGGACGATGCCGGTCTGGGAGGCTATCGCCGTTCGCGCTTCCGCAATGGGTTGGTCGTCGCGCAGGTGGCGCTTTCGCTCCTTCTGCTCATCGGCGCCGGGTTGATTGTGCGCAGTCTGCAACAAACGCTAATGGTCGGGCCGGGATTCGAGGTCGAAAACAGAATTACGATGTCGGTCGACCTGGGGATGCAAGGCTATGACGAGCCGCGCGGGCGCGAGTTCTACAAACAACTCTTTTCACGCGTCGAATCGCTGCCCGGCGTGCGCGCCGCTTCATATATCAGCGCCCTGCCACTCAATCTTGATATGAGCGCCATCGGAATTTATGTCGAGGGTCAGCAGTACACGCGCGCCTCCGATCTGCATGTTATGCCGAGCGGAAGCGCCTGGCCGCGTTATTTCGAGACGATGGGCATCCCGCTGCTCGAAGGTCGCGATTTCACAATGCTGGAGGACAAGGAGGAATCGCGCGTTGTAATAGTCAACGAAACATTCGCGCGGCGCTTCTGGCCAGGGCAGAACCCCATCGGCAAACACCTAAGCAAGGGCGGACCTGACAAACCGCGCTTTGAAGTCGTTGGCGTCGCGAAAGACGGCAAGTACGGGACCCTCGGCGAGGCCCCACAGTCTTTCGTCTATTTCCCGATGGCTCGCGAGTACGCCAGTGAAGTGGCGCTCGTCGTCAACACCAGCGTTGAACCGCAAAGCATGATAAAGACGATTCGGCGCGAGGTGGAGCGGCTCGACTCGAGCCTGCCTCTATACGATGTCAAGACGATGAGAGAGCACACGCGGTTTTTGCTCTTCCCGCTGCAGGCGGGCGCATGGGTGGCCGGCGGTTTCGCCCTGCTGGCGCTTTTGCTCGCCGGGCTGGGCATTTATGGAGTGATGGCTTACACAGTCAGCCAGCGCACACGCGAGATCGGCGTAAGGATGGCGCTGGGGGCCAGCGGCGGCGATGTGCTGAGGCTGGTCGTGCGGCAGGGGACGTGGCTGGCGCTGGTCGGATTGGCGATCGGCCTGGTGGGCTCGCTAGCATTGACGAGGCTGATGTCGAGCGTGCTCTACGGAGTGAGCGCTACCGACGTCGTGACCTTCGCCGGCGTGACGCTGCTGTTGGGATCGGTCGTCTTGATCGCCTGCTATCTTCCCGCTCGTCGCGCGGCAAAGGTTGATCCGATGATCGCTCTCAGATGTGAATAGGAGCCAGGTGTTAGGTGTCAGGTGTCAGGTGTCAGATAGGAATCCAAGCCCCCATTCTTTATACTGAAACCTGAAACCTGAAACCTGAAACCTGAAACCTGAAACCTGAAACCTGACAGAGGAAAACTCGATGCAAATCGATGGCAAAGCAGCCGTGGTCACCGGAGGCGGAACGGGCGTCGGCCGCGCGACCGCTTTGGAGCTCGCGCGGCGCGGATGCTCGGTTCTTATCAATTACAGCCGTTCGAAGAATGAGGCCGAAGAGACGGCGGCGGAAATCGCCGCGCTAGGAGTCAAAGGGATAGCCGTCGAGGCCGACGTCGCCGATGACGCCGCCTGCCGAAAAATGATCGGGACAGCCGTGCGAGAATTCGGGCGGCTGGACGTTCTGGTCAACAACGCCGCGACAACCGCATTCATCCGTCACTCGGATCTGGAAGCCGTACTGACAGAGGACTGGATGCGCATTCTATCGGTCAATCTGATCGGCGCGTTCCAATGCGCGCGCGCGGCCAAAGACGCGCTGTTGGCTTCGGGCGACGGAGAGATCGTCAACGTCTCGAGCATTTCGGGACTGGCCGGCATCGGCAGTTCCATCCCCTACTGCGCGTCGAAAGCCGCGCTCAACAATATGACCGTCACGCTCGCCCGCGTCTTCGCGCCGAAGGTGCGCGTCAACGCCGTCGCGCCTGGCTTCATCACCACACGCTGGCTGAAAGAAGGCTTGGGAGAAGGCGCTTACGATAAGGCGAAACAGAGGAGCGAGGAGAGCGTTATACTGCGCAAGGTCTGCGAGCCGGAGGACGTCGCGATGGCGATCATCAACGTCATCACCGGCCCCGATCTGATGACGGGCTGCATAATCCCGCTCGAAGGCGGGCAGTTGATCTCTAACTTCCAATTGCTCTGAGGTTAGTGACGTGGGACAGTCTTATGGTTTTTGAAGAATAAATGCAACAATACCTTCTAGTCGCGGCAGCGACGATTGATCTTAGCCTGACTTTTCAAAGCCGGGACCGTCCCACATTTTCAGCAGGAGAAACAATGCGAACAAACCAATTCGTACTCAAATCGCTCAAAAGCGCCACGATATTTGCGGCGGGTGTTCTACTGTCGTTAAGTCTGGCGCCGGCGACTACCACCGGCAACAACGCTCAGGACATGACCTTCCGCCTGATGAATATCGAGCGCAGGCTGGATCAGTTGCAGATCCGCGTCGATACGGTCGAGCGGGCTTTTCAAAGCCAGACGATGAACAACTCCGGTTCCTCGAACTACTCCACGCAGGCGCTGCTCGAATTGCAGCGGCAACAGCTTTCACTGGCCGAACAAGTCGTGACAATGCAAAAGCAAATGCTCGAATTGAGGAAGGAGATCGACCGGCAGGCTTCGCGCACTAACGATCAGGGGAAGGAAGCGGAGAAGAAGGACGAGCAGAAGCAGGAGGCGAAGCCGAAAGCTCAATCGAAGAAACCGTAATTCAACCAGGCTCAACACGCGCCAAAATTCGGCTTACTGCTTCGCGGAATATTTCGGCGCGCGGAAGCAGGCTCAGAACGAGAAAGGCTTCGCGCGGGAAATCGAAGAAGTATCCGGGGTGCGTCAACACGTTGTCCTTTTCCAGCAGCGTCATAGCCCACTCCTCTTCCGTGAATTGACGCGGCAGTTCCAGCGTCGCATACCATCCGCCCTCCACGCTCAACAACCGGAACGGCGATTCTTCGGTCGCGCCGCGCAGCCAATTCAGGTTGTCGCGAACGCGATCCAGGATCTGCGCCTGCATTGATCGTCGCAATCCCAACCAGGACCTCGCGGAATGTTGGACTGGCGCGCCCACCGAAAGAAACGTGTCCGCGATGAAATCCAGCCGCTCAATGGCCTCTTCGCGCTGACCGGCAGGGCCGTTTGTCACTATCCATCCCAGCTTCATCTGCGGTAGCGCCAGAATCTTCGATAATCCGCTCATCACAAAAGTCGGCGCGGAGTCGTTCGAGACCAGCGACACGGCGCGGCCGCAGTCGTCCGCGAAGCCGTAATCACTGAATACTTCATCGGCGATCAGGGCCAGATCGTGTCGCGCGCAGATGGCGTTCAACTGTTCGACTTCGCTCTGCTTGATGAAGGAGCCCGTAGGATTATTTGGGCTGACCAGGATGATCGCGCGCGTGTTCGGCGCGACGGCCTTCTCGACCGAGTCGAAATCAATACGCCATCCCGCCGCGTGAATGTAATGCAATTCGTAAGGTCGCAATTCGACGCCTTCGAGCGCGGCGAGGAATTCAAATAGCGGGTAACTGGGCTGTGGAACAAGAATCGATTCTCCCTGATCGGCGAGCAGTTTGAAGAGAAAGGAATAAGCCTCGCTAGTGCTGGCGGTCAGATGAATTTGTTCGGGGGCGACGTCGAATCCACGCTCGGCGTAATATCCTGCAACCGCTTCGCGCGCGACGGGCAACCCGCGCGGCGTGGGTTCGTAAAGCATCGACGGAGTTTTAGCGAGCGCGGCTAGAATTTCTTCAGCCGGATAATCGAAGCCGGCCCGCGTCGGATTCGATTCAGTCAGATCGAGAACGCGCGCGCCGGCTCTCTTCTTCTCTTCGATCAACCGCGCAAAACGCGTCGGCTCAAGATCCCATTTGAATCGTCTGGAAAACATATTGAGACAACGGTTCAGTACCGCGCGCGTAAGCAAGCGGCCGTTAAATAAGTCAACCGCTTGCTTAC
>DATEMG010000011.1:0-9282 GCA_035275805.1 Blastocatellia bacterium | reverse complement strand
TCGTCTCCTCGGACCGGGTCGGATTTTCACGCGCCGTGCCGAGTATCGAGCCGCCGCGCAGATGGACTCGCGAAACGTCGTCAATCGAGAGCGTCCTGGCTCTCGTCGTGTCGCGCCTGACCAGCCACTTGAAGCCGTCCTGAACGCCAAGGACCTCAAACCCCTCATTGATCGCTTTGATTGTCGCTGAAGAGATGACGGCGTTGATGCCGGGGGCGGGCCCGCCGCCCACCAGAATCGCTAACTTACCTGCAGATGACATCGAATCCTTCTCCTGAGTTTGTTCTCGGGATGTGAGATAGAGAGGTAAAGTAAGTCCGGATTTTACCGGAGAGGGTTTTGTTTGACCAGACCGATTGTCGCGAGTGGCATTCATGTCGCGTTGCGACGCGCCGGAATAATGAAAATCCTCCTGGGTACGCATCTTCTCCAGCGATTAGGCTTGGGCGCCAAGCCCGTTGTAGGCCCCCGAGCGCGATTGTGCAGGACGCGTACTTACGCAAACAATAATCTCCCAATACAAGCGAGGCGACTTCGAGGACTTATGATCCCGATCAATATATCTTCCCCCGCGACTGCACGCTGGAAGCGATCCGTACCCAGGGATTTTCCGGCGAGCTGACGAAAGAATTTATGTGGGCCGACCTACCTGATTCGAACATTTCGTGGCATTATCCTCCCCAGCGCCGGTCCGGGAACCGTTAGACCCAGGTGCGCGTCCATAAGGGCGAAGCAGGGACCGCTGTGAATCTGAAGACCGGCAATTTCACGTAGTATGGGTGTGTGTTGCGTGGCATATATCCGTCCGATTCAAAAATCAAACCTGATGGAGAAGAGACAATGAACGAGGTGTTGGACAGAGATCCCGATCTGGCTGCGCCCGATGCCCCCGCCCCCGGAGTATGGTACGGAATGCAATCCGGAGCGGCGCTGGCCGGGCGTTACCGCATAGAGCGGTTGATAAGTCGCGGCGGGATGGGCGCGGTGTTCGAGGCTACGCAACTGGGTTTGGACCGCGCGGTGGCGATCAAACTTCTGCTCCCGGCCTTGAGCCGCGACGAAAAGATGCGGGAGCGTTTTCGCCGCGAGGCGCGATCCGCCGCCTCGCTGCGCCACCCCAACATAATTCAGATCTATGATTATGGCATCAGCGACCACGGCCCCTACATCGTGATGGAGCTGGCGCGCGGCAAAAGCCTGCGCCAGTTGCTCGGTCAGGGAACGCTCGAAATCGGGCTGAGCGTCAATCTAATGGCGCAAATCTGCTCGGCCCTCGCCGCCGCCCATTCGGCCACGATCATCCACCGTGACCTGAAGCCCGACAACATCATGGTCGAGGAACAACCCGACGGACAGATTCTTGCCAAAGTCCTCGATTTCGGCATCGCCAAAATGCGCGAGGCCCAGCCGGACGAGGAAGGCGCCAACCTGACAGGGGCAAACATCATCGGCTCGCCGGCCTACATGTCGCCGGAACAGAGCCTGGGCACGACGCTCGACGCCCGCTCCGACATTTACAGTCTGGGCATTTTGCTTTACGAGATGCTCACTGGTTCGACGCCATTCGGCAAAGGGACACCAGGCGCGCTGCTGACTCATCAGATCAACACGCCGCCGCCGCCCATGACCACGGCCCGTCCCGAAATCCCCTCGTCCATCGAATCGGTGGTCATGAAGGCCCTGGCGAAAGACCGCGATGCGCGCTTCACTTCGGCCACCCAATTCGCGCAGGCTCTGCGCAAGGCCTTCGACGATCCGGATGGTTTCGCCGCCGAATACGAATTCGCCTCCACGCTCGGCGCCTCCGGTTTCACCACCGAACGGATTGCGACCTTTCCAGACTCCGCCCCGACGGGCTCATTGACGGGGACGATTCGGAGGCGACTGGCGATCCTGCCGCTCCGCAATCTGGCCGGCGACTCCGAAATCGACTTCCTCGGCTTCGCGCTCGCCGACAGCGTCATCACACAGCTCGCCCCGCTCAAATCGCTGATCGTCCGCCCGTCGTCGGCTGTCGAGAAATACCGCAACCAGGTCGTCGAACCGCGCGCCATCGGGCGCGAGTTGCAGGTCGATACGATCCTGTCGGGCAGTTATTTGAAAGCCGCAGACATTTTCCGCGTCAACGTGCAACTGGTGGATGTGTCGAGAAACGAGATCCTCTGGCAGGAGCGCATCGACCTTAAATTCGACAACGTCATCGCGCTGCAGGACAAAATTTGCGAGGAGCTGATTCGCGGCTTGCGGCTCAATGTCACGACCGGCGAGCAGGAGGCGATCAAACACGACGGGGCGCGCAACCCAATGGCTTACGAGTTCTACCTGCGCGGCCTCGCGTTCGGCGACACGCCCAACGATCGCCGGCAGGCGATCGGGATGCTCGAAGCTTCTGTCGGACTCGACTCGTCATACGCCCCGGCCTGGGCCGCGCTGGCGGGCCGCTACATCAACGCCCGCGTCATCCTGCGCGACGAAACTATGCTCGACAAGGCGGAGGCGGCGGCGCGCAAGGCCCTGGAAATCAACCCGCAACTGCCCTCCGCCTTCTTCTGGCTGGCGGTCTATAACGGCGAGAAGGGCGACCTGAAGAACGCGCTGGTCATCTGCAAACAACTGCTCCAGGCCGCGCCCAACAGCGAGTACGCTTACCAGGCGATGGGACATGCCTACGATTACGCCGGCCTGCCCGAGATCGCGTTGACGCTCTTCCGCAAAGCCGCCGAGATCAACCCGGTGGCCTATCCGCACATGCTCGGCTTCCTTCAATATCAGAAGGGCGACTACGCCGGAGCGCGCCGTGAACTCGAAGCCTGCTCCGACTCCATCCCCGAAAAACATTTCTGGCTTGCGGCGACTGACATCTGCGAAGGCAAAGACGAAGACGCCGTGCGACGGCTCGAGGCGATGGTCGCTGGCGGGGGCACGGAATGGTTCTATTCACAGGCGCGCGCCCTGATGCTCGCGATCAGCGGCGAGCGCGACGCCGGTAAACAGATTCTCGCCGAAACCTTCTCCGCGCCGATTCAGTTGGGCGGCTATCACTACTACATCACCGCGCAAGTCTGCGCGCAGTTGGGCGAGATCGACTCCTGCGTGGAGATGCTCTGGGGCGCGGTCGAGGCCGGCTACGGCAACTACCCCTTCCTGACCTCCGACCCGCTGCTGGGGCCCGCGCGCTCGGCCGAGAGTTTCACCGAGGTCGCCGCGGCGATGCAGAAGCTGCAAACGCGATTGCAGTTGATGTTGGTCACCGGTTGAAGGGGAGTAGAGTTACAGGGAGACAAAGTTTCCCGTGAAGAGGGGGCCACTGAGCGGTCTGATTCTGCTCAATTCCTCTTCCGTTTTACGGTTTTCCTCTTGGGCCTGCGCTCAGGGAATTATTCATATACCTTGGCCGATTTGAAATCTATCGGCTTATCAACAAGCGGCGACTTCCTCTTCCAAAGTGATTTCCAGTCCGATACTGCTACGACACCACCCGGTTTTCTCCCACTTTTCGCGCTGATTTCTTTGACTTCTAGGGAGAGCCGGGAAAGAATGCTCACTGGCCACCCACATAATAAATGCGTCAATCTCCCGGAATAAACGCGTCAATCTCACGGAGCGAACGAAAGGTATGATGAACTCCAACAGAGAGAGGAAGCGAATCCTTTTGGTTGAAGACAATGAGGACGCAAGGGAATTAGCGGCGCTAATCCTCGCGGAATATAAGCTCACCTGCGCCCGCGGCTTCGACGAAGGGTTATTCGCAGCTCGGCGGGGATACTTCGACCTTTACATTCTGGACAACTGGTTGCCCAGTGGAAGCGGAGTCGAGTTGTGCCGCCTCATTCGCGAGTTCGACCCACATACGCCGATATTGTTCTGCTCAGCCGCAGCTTACTCGCGGGACATACGAGAGGCCATCCGCGCAGGCGCGAGAGATTACCTCATCAAGCCGGTCATCCCCAACGAACTTAGGCAGGCGGTTGCGCGACTGATCTCCGTCCCACCCGAAACGGCTATTGAAGCTCGGCGGGCGGAGTGCGCCGCCATACGAGAAGAGTTGGCCATCCGGCATATGGAAAATGCCGAACTGATAGAGAAGGCTAAAAAGAAATATCTGCTCGCCAGAGTGAAAGCGATTAGGATCAGGGCGGAGATGGCTTTCCTCGCGGCGGGCGGCACTAGAGGAGGTTTCGCGCGGGAATGGTTGTGGGCATTTTTAGAAGAAGTGTGTAGCGCCGATATGCCTACAGCTGTGAGCGACCATTGAACACGAACGCCAAAAGACTGGCGGGGCCGAGATGAATATGGCCGACCGTAAGAGGCGTTGATTCGCCGTTTTCTGCGCCCCAAAGTGCGACAATCTGCAATCTCCCCGACTCCGCGCCAATCGAATCCGTCTGGCGCTTGCTCACATTCGGTCGGGCGCCACTACAAGTCGAATGCGCGCACCTGCATCGCGTGCAAGTCACAAACCACAAGTTCATATCGTACCATCGTTAGCCGCATTTCCTCCTGCTTGCCAGGAAAGGGCGCGGCGTAGCGCAAACCGTCCCATAGTTTGATTAGCATGTCTTTGTGGGCTTCGGCCGCTCTTATGCATGAATCTAACGCTAGCGTAGTCTCAGCGCTGTGGCGACCGTCAGTGTCCCTTGCCGCCTTGAAGTATGACCTTCGAAAGTAATAGGACTTACGGGCGGCGACGCCTTCGGCAAACCTCAATTTATAGAGTGCCATATCCACGGCATGCATTCTTCCGCTATATAAGCAATCGGCTAGATCACCGCCCAGGCGCTCTTCCGGTTTTCAGGTAGGCCGTAACAATAGTGAACCGTCCAGGGCCCGCATCGCCGCAACAACCAACAACAGGCCCCCATCCATGCGGGTTTGGACGCCACTCGTGTGTGTGAGGTGGGCGACTCCCCTAAATCGACTTGTTGATAAAAGGCAATTACCGCGCCGAAATGATGTGATGTTGAATGTAGAGCATTTCGCCGGTTCGGGCGTATGGCATGTTGCAGGACGCCCCACAGTGTGGAGCATAGGGGCGCCCCGAAACGCCCCACAGTGCGACAAGTCGGCAATCTTTGAAACCGGGCGCAAGTTTTTCTCAAGGGGGTTGAATGATAATGCGGCATGTGACCGTGACGTTACCATTTATTTTGCAAGATCAAAGCGCAAAGGAGAGAAAGAATGCATAACCAGGCGAAACAAACGAACATTCCGGCGAAATTGGCCGACAACCTGATCGGCTCCATTGGCGACTTGACCGCCATCGAGCGCGCCGAACTGCGCCGCCAGATCGTCATGCTAATCGACCACTCATACGCGTTGGGTTACGTGGCCGGCGGTGACGCGGGGCTGGTGGCTCGGATGCAGTCGAGGCTCGCGCACGCTCGCCGCAGAGCCGGGCAGAATATCAAGCTGGCGCTGTCCGTTATCCCTAGCGCGTGGCTATGATCTTTCGCGATCACGAACGCCATTCACATCAGATGTTTCCACGGCGGCCTATCCGGAGCCGATGCGCACAGCAATTGCCGCGGCGTTTTGCGAGTGGCGACTAGGGGATAATTTCGCAGGATTTTCGGCTGAGAGGCGTCGGCCAGGCTCGACGCGTCGGTATTGTTGTTTGCCCGCATCCGGACGATCCTCGCGAGGATCGCCACGTATTCACGGATCTACGGCGTCGCCGGCGCTTCAAACAGCGCCTCGGAAGGCGCTATTGCGGTTGTTTCCGCTCTCGCCTTGCGCGCATGGCTTCTATCAACGCGGGCAGGATTGAAATGAAAATAATCGCCAGAACCACCAGCGTGAAGTTGCGCTTCACCACCTCGAAGTTGCCGAACACGTAACCGGCGGCGACGAAAATTCCGATCCAGAGAATGCTCCCCAGGACGCTGAATAAGAGAAAGCGCGGATAATACATCCGCCCGATGCCGGCGACGAAGGGCGCGAAGGTGCGGACGATGGGCATGAAGCGCGCGATGACCACCGTTTTTACGCCGTATTTCTCATAAAAAGCGTTCGTGCGATCAAGGTGCGCGCGGTTGAACCATCGCGAACTTTCGCTGCGGAAGACCTTCGGCCCCACGAAATAGCCGATCCAGTAGTTGGTCGAATCACCGAGGATCGCGGCCAGCATCAGCAGAAAGGACACAGTGTAAACGTTAAACGCGTCTTTGGCGGACAGGGCGCCGACGGCGAAGAGCAACGAATCGCCCGGCAGGAAGGGCGTTACAACCAGGCCCGTTTCGCAGAAGATGATTGCGAAAAGAATGGCGTAAGAGAATGTCCCGTAACGCGAGACCAATTCAACGAGATGCGCGTCGAGATGAAGAATGACGTCAATGAATTCTTTGATAAATTCCATGCTTGTCTTTATACCGGTTTTCAAATATTAGCCACAGGCGCCGCAGAACACAGAGGATAGTGAAGGAATTGGCGATCTCTCTGTGTTCTGCGGCGCCTGTGGCTATTCATCCACGCACATTCGTGGATGAAAATTCCTATCTCTCCCAGCCGAAGCGGCCGATCAATTTCACAAACTGGCACGCGCCGAAATCTTCGTTGATCATTCCCTCGGGCGTCCGCGTGACGCGGATCAGGCGCTGTTCTGTTTCGGTTCCGACGGGGAGGATCAGGCGGCCTCCGACCGCCAGTTGATCGATGAGGGGTTTGGGCGCGTCTGGCGCGGCGGCAGCGACCAGGATTGCGCGAAATGGCGCGAATTCGTTCCAGCCGTATGTGCCGTCGAAGCATTTGACCGTGACGTTGTAAATGCCCATCCCCCTCAGTCGCGCCTGCGCCTCGCGCGCCAGTTCGGGGATGCGCTCGAGCGCGAAGACCTGGCCCGCGACGGCGGCGAGCACAGCTGTCTGATAGCCCGATCCGGCCCCGATTTCGAGCGTGCGGTCGTCCCTGGTCACTTCCAGCAATTCGGTCTGGCGAGCGACGATGTAAGGTTGTGAGATCGTCTGATTGAATTCTATGGGCAGGGCGTGGTCGCCATAGGCGTGCGATTGGAGCGCTTCGGGCACGAAGAGATGGCGGGGGATGCGCGCCATCGCGGCCAGCACGCGTTCGTCGCGGATGTGGTAATGGCGCCGCAACCGCTCGACCATCTCGGCCCTGGCGCGTGCGTGATGCGGGTTGTCTTGTCCGTTGTTAAGATTGGACATCGAATCCAAAAAGGTCGTGGCTCCTGAGCGCCTCCAGGGTGCGGTAGTCGGTCATGTCGGTCCGCAGCGGGGTGATCGAAACCAGGCCTTCGCCGATCGCGGCGTAATCGCTGCCGCGATCCTCCTTCCATGAAATCTTCTGGATACCTATCCAGTAGAACGCCCTGCCGCGCGGATCAACGCCTTCGACGATATCCGGAGTGGCCGAGACCACTCCCTGGTGGGTCAATCGCACACCTCGAATCTCTCCGACCGGCACGTTGACGTTGAGGATCGTGCCTTCGGGCAAGCCCTCTTTCAAAACCCTCGCCGTCAGGTCGGCGGCGAAATTAGCGGCGCGCGTGAAATCGCCCTCACGCGCGGCCAGGCTGACGGCGATGCCGGGCAGTCTGAATACCGACGCTTCGAGCGCGCCGGCGACCGTGCCCGAATAGGTTACGTCGTCGCCGAGGTTCGCGCCGTGATTGATGCCCGACACGACAATGTCCGGGCGTTCGGGAAGGATCTTCGTCAGAGCCAGCAATACGCAATCTGTTGGTGTGCCGTCAACCGTGTAACGTCGCTCGCCGATCTGACGTGTGCGCAACGGCCTCGTCAGGGTCAGCGAATGCGCGGTCGCGCTCTGCTCCGAAGCGGGCGCCACCACCGTGACTTCGCCTACCGCTTCGAGCGCTTTGGACAGGGTCTCGATCCCTTCGGAAAAATATCCGTCGTCGTTAGTGACTAATATCTTCGGCATAAGACGGCGGCATCTTCACCCATCGAGGCCGCCAATGGCAATAGGGGGCGCCCCGAATTAACGAAGATCGAGAATAGAGGATCGAGGATAGAGGATAGAGGATAGAACGGACGACTCGATCCTCGATCCTCGATCCTCCATCCTCCATCCTCAATCCTCGATCCTCGTATATAATTGCTACGCTTATGCTCTTGAACACAGACTCCCTGTTAACCGATCCCGCCCGCGTTCGACGGATCGTGACGCAGGCCGTGCTGCTCGTTGCAGCGGCGGCGGCCCTCATCTGGCTGCTCTTCGCGCTGCGAATGATCCTGTTGCTGCTGGCGTTCACGGCCATCTTCTGTTACCTGATCGCGCCGCTGGTGGATATCTTTGAATTCCCGATCCGGGTCGGCAGATTCGTCCTGCGTCTCCCGCACACGCTGGCGATCGTCATCGTCTATCTGTTGATAGCCGGCGCCGTAACCTTCACGCTAGAAAAAGTCGGCCCGATGCTCTCAGACCAGCTCGGCGCCTTTTTCGAGAACACGCCCAACTACGCGAAACAGCTCGATCAATACGCCAAGCAACTTTCGGCGCTGCCGAACCGCTATCGCCTGCCCGCCATCTGGCGGCAATCCCTGACCGACGGGGTGAACGCCGCGATCTACGGTCTGCTGAACTGGCTGCAGGGGGTGGCGTTTAAAACCGTGAGCCTGGCGTCTTATCTGCTCTGGCTAGTCCTGATCCCAATTTTGGGATTCTTCTTTCTGAAGGACGCGAAGACGATCAGCGACAGGTTTCTGTCGTCGCTGCCGGCCGCCGACATGCGCTACCGCGTGGCCACATTTCTGAACGACGTGAGCGAGACGATGGCTGGATACATCAGGGCGCAGCTGCTGGCCTGCTTGATAGTCGGAGTGGTCGTGGGCGTTGGGCTGTGGCTACTGGGATTGCCTTACCCGCTGGTCTTCGGGATCGGAGCCGGCTTGTTCGAATTCGTTCCGGTCGTCGGGCCGGTTTCGCTCGGCGCGGTCGCCGTACTCGTGGCGAGTTTCCATTCGTGGCGCAATGCGCTTCTGGTGTTTGCGTTCCTGGCGGTCTATCGCGTAATTCACGATTACGTCATCTTCCCTCGCCTGATCAGCCGAGGCGTCGAGGTTCATCCGGTCGTGGTGATCCTGGCGGTTTTGAGCGGCGCCGAGCTGGGCGGCGTTGTCGGAGTCTTCTTGAGCGTCCCCGTGGCCGCGCTGTTGATCGTCTGCCTGCGGCATTGGCGCAGCCTGCGGCAGGATCGGTCTCTTGCCCTGGTCGGGGCCAACAACGAGCCGTTAGTAAGAGTGGGGAATGGGGAGTGGGGAGTAGGGAATAGGGAGTAGGGAGTGGGAAATGGGAAGATGG
>DATEMG010000010.1:0-7105 GCA_035275805.1 Blastocatellia bacterium | reverse complement strand
AGGGTGAATGATTATCCAGTCGCGGAGCGACGATTGAATGAGCGACGAACTCACAACAATCTCAACCGTCGCTCCGCGACTCCCGGATTTCTCCCACTCGACACCGGCGTTAAAACGCCGGCCTAATCTCAACCGTCGCTCCGCGACGAAGAAGCGCCTCCATGGGAACGCAAAAGATATTGGTAATGACAAGCCTTACATCGCCGCCTACAGTCACGTTCCATACACGCAATCGCAACTTGCTCTAATTCCCGCAAGACTTGGCTGATCTCTCGCTTGATGATACCTTTGCCTGCCAATTTCAATTTTTAACACTGGAGAATTCATTTCGCTATGATTATTGCTGACGCGCCTGTGATTGCGCCTTTGAATCCGCCTCGACGAATCCTGCTCGGCCCGGGGCCGAGTCCCGCCGACGACCGTGTGCTTCGTATGATGAGCGCGCCGCTGGTCGGTCACCTCGACCCGTTTTTCGTCCGCGCGATGGACGAGACGCAGGAGTTGTTGCGCTACGTCTTCGAGACCAACAACCGGTTGACGATGTCGATTTCGGGCACGGGCAGCGCCGGGATGGAAGCCGCCGTCGTGAACCTGATCGAGCCTGGCGAAGAGATCGTCGTCTGCATCAACGGTTATTTCGGCGAGCGCATGCATGAAATGGCCTTGCGCGCTGGCGCCAAACCGGTTCGCGTCGAATGCGAATGGGGAGGGCCTGTAGACCTGGAAAGAGCCAACAAGGTCTGGCGCGAATCTAACGCGCGAGTGTTGTTCGCCGTGCATGCCGAGACCTCGACGGGAGTGTTGCAGCAAATCGCCCCGTTGCGAGAGATCGTTGACGATCGCGGCGGCTTTTTGATGATCGACGCGGTGACCAGCATCGGCGCGCATCCCATCGGCATCGATCGCAATCGCGTTGACGCCTGTTACGCCGGGACGCAGAAGGCGCTGTCCTGTCCGCCGGGACTCGCGCCGGTGACTTTCAGCGACCGCGCGGTCGAGAAGATCAGATCGCGCAAGACGAAAGTCGGCAGTTGGTATCTCGACACGAATCTTTTGACGGCCTACTGGGGCGAATCCTCAAGCAGTGGAGGCGGCGCGCGCGCCTATCATCACACGGCGCCGATCGCCATGAACTACGCGCTGCACGAGGCTCTGCGCATCGTCGCCGAAGAGGGCCTGGAGAACCGCGCGAAGCGCCACGAACGCAACCACCGCGCGCTGGTCGCCGGCGTCGAAGCGATGGGGTTGACAATGGCGGTCGCGCCAGGACACCGGTTATGGACTCTCAACGCCGTTGCGATTCCCGAAGGGGTTGACGACGCCCGCGTGCGCGGCCGGTTGCTCAGTGAATTCAACATCGAGATCGGCGGAGGACTCGGCGTCTTCAAAGGCAAGGTTTGGCGCGTCGGGTTGATGGGGGCGGGCAGTACGGAGAACAATGTGCTGCTACTGCTAGGCGCGCTTGAAAAATGTCTTAAGGACGAAGGTTTCAAGGTCGAGGGTTCGGGCGTGAGCGCGGCGGCGGCTTTTTACTCCGGGAATTGATTGGAGAGAGTGAAATGTATTGTCCACGTTGTGGATCACAAGACACGGATGCGACCAAATTTTGCCGCCAGTGCGGATTGCCGCTCGCCCAGGTCAGTGACTATGTCGCAGTCGGAGGGACGGGCGCGCTCGCTCGTCCCTCGCCACCGCCGCCGCTGCCGGAGACTTCGGAAATGCTGGCGTTGAAACAGAAGAGAACCTTGACGATTCTCAGCGTCTGCATTGCGCCGATTGTCTTCGCCATCCTCGCCGATGAGGTGTTCCGGGTGGGCGATATAGCCGGGCTTCCTTTCCTGCTCGTTCCCCTCGGCATCGTCTGGGCAAGGTTTCGTTACAAGATGCAACTGCGGCAGATGCAGGAGCGGCAGTTGCAGGAGTATTACGCGCAACAACATCAACCGGCGCCGCAACAGGCGATGCCGCAACAGGCGCCGACGCCTAAACTCATAATTCAAACCCAAACCGATCCATCGCAATTGGCGCAATTGGCGCAATTGGCGCAATCGGCGCAATCGGCGCAATCGGCGCAATCGGCGCAAACGGACGCGCCCAGGACGAACCCGCTCCCCGAGGCGTCTCCCGGAAGCGTGGTCGAAGACGAAACACGAAAGTTTCCGGAACAACGTGGATGACGATCTATCTTCCCACGTAGCGGCTCGTCGCAATGACGCTCAATCAGTTTTTATCCCTAACCCCAGAACATCGCGGCAATATTTGACGCTCTTTTCGAGTTCGGCCTTTTGAAATTCCTGCTCGGCCAGTTTTCGATCTTTGCCTTCGGGAACTTTGAAAGCTTCGACCGCGCGCCCGCGTTTGGCCATGGCGGTAAACCCAAGAAACTCTTTCGCGCGGATGTCACGATAAAATTTCCAGAAATCCTCTTTCTGAAAAGGGAACGCGCGAACCGCGCCGGAAATGATTTCGAGCTGGACGCTCACGCCGGGGCATAGATCGGCGAAGCGATCGAAATATTTTCGCCAATCAACCTGCCCTTCGCCCATCGCGGTCCAGGCCACCGACGCGCCTTCGCTCGTCTCCCAGATCATTGAATCGCGAATGCCGGTCGTAGCGGCGTAAGGGCCGAGGATCTCCAGATTCTCCATCGGGTCTTCGAGTGTCCACGTGGCGTTGCCGGAATCCATCGTCGCGCCGACGTAATCGCGCCCGCACTCTTCGATCAGGTTGGCGAGCTGCCACGCTTGCATGTCGCCCGCGTGGTTTTCGATGGCGATTTTGACGCCCGCGTCAATAGCGCGGCTGCGGACCGCCTTGCAGACGCCGATCGTATCCTTCCATCTCGCGTCGAGTCCGCCGGGGAGTTTGCGGTCGTCGGCCGTGCCCTGATAACAGCGGGCGACTGGCGAGCCTAAGGCTTTTGCCACGCGGATCAGTAAGGCCAGATGCTCTTCCGCCGCGCCGAATTTCGTGTTGAAACTCTTCGCCGACGGACAGACGCTGCCTGTCCCGGCTTGAATTTCCAAACCCAGGTCGTCAGCCTTCTTCTTGAGATCTTTGAGATAGGCGTCGCTGTGGCTTTCATAAACGTCTAGATCGGAGAGGAGGATCGTGTCAACTTTGAGTTTTGCGGCGTAATCGAGCAGTTGCGGCGCTTTCCAGCCCATCGCGCGGATCGAGAAGTTGTCGAATCCGAGTTTGATACGGCGGCGTTTGGCGCCTTGCGCGAATGATGTTGTGTCGGTCATGGTTGCGGCTCCGGCGACGGCGAGCGATTTGATGAATTGTCGTCGTGACGTAGTGGTTTCCATTGTCGTTGTTTTGGAAAGGAAAGATGGTAAACGGATCGAACTGATCGCTACGGATTTTAGCGGATCAATCCGCGGCGATCAGTATACATTGGTCAAATCCATGTACCAATTCACTTCCGAAATCGCGCGCGCTGGCTTACACTTCGGGCGCCTTCAAACTTTCAACAATTACAATTCAACCACAGCAGCGCTGATGAGGATTGCAAACCATGATCCAAATTATTGACCGTCGTGATTTCATCAAACAGTCCGCGCAAACCGCGGCGACTATCAGCCTCGCGGCGATAGCCGGCGAACCGATCGTCGCCTCGACGAAACAGCTTTTTAAAATCTCGCTCGCGCAGTGGTCGCTGCACCGGGCGCTCCGCAAAAAAGAGCTGGATAACCTGGATTTCGCAAAAACGGCAAGATTCGATTTCGGCATCGGCGCGGTCGAGTATGTCAATCAATTCTTCATGGACAAGGCCAAGGATCGGACCTACCTGGGCGAGATGCTCAAACGATCGCGCGACAACGGCATCGAAAATCGTTTGATCATGTGCGACGGCGAAGGCGCGTTGGGCGACCCCGACGAGGCCAAACGCCGACAGGCGGTCGAGAACCATTACAAGTGGGTCGAGGCGGCGAAATTTCTGGGATGTAAAATGATCCGCGTCAACGCGCAGAGCCGGGGCAATTACGACGAGCAGATGAAACTGGCCGCCGACGGGCTGCGCAGGCTGACCGAGTTTGGCGCCAAGGCTAAGATCGCCGTCGTCGTCGAAAACCACGGAGGACTGTCCTCAAACGGACAGTGGCTCGCCGGAGTGATGAAGATGGTCAACCAGCCGATGTGCGGCACGCTGCCCGACTTCGGCAACTTCCGCGTGAGCAATGACGAAGAGTACGACCGCTATAAAGGCGTGGCCGAGTTGATGCCTTTCGCCAAGGCCGTCAGCGCCAAATCACACGACTTCGACGAGCGCGGCGAAGAGACTCACACCGATTACCACAAGATGATGAAGATCGTGCTGGACGCCAAATATAAAGGCTTCGTCGGCATTGAATACGAGGGAGACCGCATGAGCGAGCCTGACGGCGTTCGCGCTACAAAGAAACTGCTCGAAAGAGTCCATCAGGAATTGCAGGCGAGGCCGAGGTGAGGTTTCAGGTTTCAGGTTTCAGGCGTCAGGTAGAAATCTGCGAATTCACCGTTTGTACTGAAACCTGAAACCTGTCGAATTGATTTTCAAGTGATATTGGGCGAGGCGTCGGCGGACCAGAACTGCTGTTGCGACGCGTCCATCAGACGCTTGCGCCGCTCTTCCTGCCGGGAGTTAATATCACGCACCACGGCGATTGCGAGACAAGCCGCGATAATGGTAAGGCCCGAACCGAAGACGCCGACCAGAATCACGGCCATTTGAACATCAAGATTTTCCGTGTCCGAGTAAATTCGAACCGAGAGGATGTTACCGGCGAGCCAGAAACCCCACCATGCCATCAACGTATAATTGCCGCCGGTGTTGTAATAGATGGTTCCCATGCCCACAGTCTCGGGGTTGCTCTTGTTCCAAATGTATTTCACGATCTGATAAGGGCGAAACAGATTCAGGATCGGGACAAACCAACTGCCGATCACCCACCCCGAACTGAAATCGGGGCGCGGCACGCCCAGGGATGGCAAATTGCTGTAGGCGCGATGTAGCCAGACCAGAAACATGACCGCAGTGGCAGTGAGTAAGGAAAGGCCGAAAGATGACACTGTGCTGTTGAGCAGCAACAAGATCACTTGGAAGTTCCCGCTCGGCATCTCAGAAACGGCGCCTTCAGAGCCTGGCGTCGCGGCGACGGTCTCTGGGTAGTTCGAAGCCAGAACCAGTTGCGTCGTCACGACGCCGATTTCGGCGAGTTTGGCCAATGCTCCCACGCCCAGCAAAATGACCGTCCACAAGGCCAGCACTTTTCCGGGGAGAAACATTTTTGGCGCGGCTGAATAGGGTTGCATGGGCTTTTCTTCCTGATTGTTGTGGGTATTTGGCTCGTTTTATCAATGAATCCGGCGCATTCTATGCGCCCCCGGCGCCGTCGCGCAAGGAACGGGACGGCGCCGGGGGCGAATTTTGCGTGTTCTGCTTGGAACAACGTATAAGCTTGATGCGTAATGCTTTGTTCAGGTAGCATCCACTTTCAAACAGGGCGTCAACCCAAATAACAGAAGAACTGACTGAAACGAGTGTGCGCTCGTTATTTTCAGCCTGACCGTGATCGAGACCTGCCGTTAAAGCAAGGAGAAACAAAGATGAAAGCATCTGTCTTAACTATCCTGTCGCTGTTCGCCATGGCGAGCGTCTGCTTCGCCCAAAACCAAACCCCAACGCTCCTGCAAAAGCCGGCGGTCAACGGCTCTCAGATCGTCTTCGTCTACGCCGGCGATCTGTGGACCGTGCCCCGCGAGGGCGTGGACGCCAGACGCCTGACGACCGGCGTCGGAACGGAGACCAATCCGGTCTTTTCGCCAGATGGGGCGATGATCGCCTTCACCGGCGAATACGACGGCAACACCGACGTCTACGTCGTGCCCGCGACGGGCGGCGTGCCGAAGCGTCTGACTTACCATCCCGGCGGCGATCTGGTCAGCGGATGGACGAACGACGGGAAGCGCGTGTTGTTCGCTTCGGGCCGCAACAGCCATTCGAACTTCCCGCGACTGTTCACCGTTGGCCTTGACGGGAGCTTTCCCGAAGAGGTCCCGCTGCCGATGGCCGAGCGCGGCGCCTATTCGTCCGACGGCGCCTACATCGCCTACGAGCCGCTGACGCAGTGGCAGCCCGATTGGAAACGCTATGCGGGCGGACAGCAGGACGTCATCTGGATCGCCAGGCTCTCTGATTCATCAATCGAAAAACTCCCGCGCGAAAAATCGAACGACCGTTATCCGATATGGATTGGCGACAAGATCTATTTCCTCTCCGACCGCAACGGCGGCTATTCGCTCTTCTCATTCGACACAAAGTCGAAGAAGGTCACCGAACTCGTCAAAAACAACGGTCTCGACATCAAATCGGCTTCGGCCGGGCCGGGCGTCATCGCTTACGAACAGTTCGGAAGCATTCACCTTTATGACATCAAATCGAACAAATCGCAGAAAGTGAACATCCGCGTGGCGGCTGACGTGGTTACGGTGCGTCCACGATTTGAGAAGGTCGGCGACCGGATTTTCAATGGTGACATCTCGCCGACCGGCGCCCGCGCCGTGTTCGAAGCGCGCGGCGAGATCATTACCGTGCCGGCGGAAAAAGGCGATCCGCGCAACCTGACCAACACCACCGGCGTGATGGAGCGTGACCCGTCCTGGTCGCCGGACGGCAAATGGATCGCTTACTTCAGCGACGAGTCGGGCGAATATGCGCTGCACATTCGTGATCAGAAGGGCGAGGGTGAAGTGAAGAAGATCGCGCTCCCGCCGACCTTCTACAACACGCCGACCTGGTCGCCGGACAGCAAGAAGATCGCGTTATACGACAAGAAGCTCCAGCTCTGGTATCTGGAAATAGAGAAAGGCTCGCCGGTCAAAGTCGACAGCAATCCGATCGGGTTGGACAACAGCGTGATGAGTCCGAACTGGTCGCCAGACAGCCGCTGGATCGCATACACCAAACAACTTCCCAACATGCTGCGCGCGGTCTTCGCTTACTCGCTCGAAACCGGGAAAACGAATCAGATCACCGACGGGATGAGCGACGCGCGCTATCCGGCTTTCGACAAGAGCGGCAAATACCTCTACTTCACGGCCAGCACCGACATCGGCCCTG
>DATEMG010000009.1:0-7721 GCA_035275805.1 Blastocatellia bacterium | reverse complement strand
ACAGTGACCGGCCTCGCATCCGACACGAGTTTCACGTTCACCGTGCGGGCCAGAGACGCGGCGGGTAACGTGTCCGCCGCAAGCAATCAGGTCACGGCCCGAACGCAGTCCGGCGCCGATACGCAGGCCCCGACGGCTCCAGCCAACCTGCGAGTGACGATGGTTACTTCGACAAGCGTAACGCTAGTGTGGGACGCATCCACGGATAACGTGGGGGTGACCCAATATGAGGTGTTACAAAACGGCGCGTCTATCGGCGGCGGCTCCGCGACCAACCTGACGGTGACCGGGCTCGCGCCGGCGACAAGTTATACATTCCGAGTTAGGGCGAGAGACGCGGCGGGCAACGTGTCCGCCTTAAGCAATCAGGTCACGGCGACGACGCAACCGGGCGGCGGTGGGGGCGGAGGCCAGATCCCAAAGAGAGTCCTGGTCGGGTACTGGCATAACTTCGATAACGGCTCAGGCTTCATCAGGCTCCGAGACGTTTCCAGAGATTTCGACGTCATCGACGTGGCGTTCGGCGAGCCGGCGCCCGGCAGCCGTTCGACGATTCAATTCATTCCTGACGTGCGCACCTCCGCCGCAGAGGTCCAGGCAGACATCGCGCAACTGAAGAGCGAAGGGAAGAAAGTCCTGCTGTCGCTAGGCGGCGCCAACGGCCAGGTGGAGTTGCCGACCGAAACGGACCGTCAGAACTTCATCAACTCGATCAGCAATCTGATAACTCAATACGGGTTCAACGGGATCGACATCGACCTCGAAGGTGGGTCAGTCACGCTGAACGGAGGAGACACGGATTTCAGAAATCCGACGACTCCGAAGATCAGGAACCTCATCTCGGCGACCAGAGCCATCGCCGATCGTTTCGGGCCTAATTTCATCCTTTCGATGGCGCCCGAGACATTCTTCGTTCAGGTCGGATTTCAAGCCTATGGCAATGCGGCCGGAGCCTATTTGCCGGTGATTCATGGGCTAAGAGACAAGCTGAACTTTATCCACGTGCAGCATTACAACACGGGCACAGTGGCGGCGCTCGACGGCCAGGTTTACGGGTCTGGCACGGCCGATTTCCAGGTGGCGATGGCGGAAATGCTGTTGCAAGGCTTCCCGGTGGGCGGCAATCCAAGTATGTTCTTCCCGGCCCTCAGGGAGGATCAAGTGGCCATTGGATTGCCCGCCACTCCACCGGCAGCCGGCAGCGGTTATACGCCGCCCGCGGAGATCGCGAAGGCGATCAATTACCTCGTCTTAGGGAACTCCTATGGCGGTCGTTATGTACTCCGGAAGCCGTCCGGGTATCCCAACTTCAGAGGGGTAATGACCTGGTCGATCAACTGGGATCGCTTTGCCAATTTCGGATTCTCACGAGGAATTCGTCCGGTATTGAATGGCCTGCCTTAGGACGCCGGTACAGTATCGCGCGCGTAAGCAAGCGGCCAATCGCTGGGACGGTCGTTTGCTTACGCGCGCGGTACTGCGCCTATGTCGCGCGGTTCGATTTGGGAACTCGGGGTTTGGAACGGCGTGGTTAATAACCCGCTCACCCTTTGCCACTTCTCGCCGTCGTATTCGTCCAGTCCGAAATCAACAGGGCGCCCGTCTTTACGGAGCCGGAATGTTCCCCATAACCGATCCCAGAACGAGAAGATGATGGAATAATTGCTGTCGGTCTCGACTCGCGCGCGCGAGTGATGCACGCGGTGAATTGCGGGTGAGACGACCAGCGCGCGCAGCCAACGGTCCGCTTTCTCCGGAAAGTTCACATTGCTGTGGTGAAACAGAATCACCGGCATCATCAACGATTCATAAACCAGCAATTGCAAGAGTGTGACTCCCAACAGCGGAATCACGGCCAGACGAAGCGCCGCCGAAATCAGCGTCTCTCCGGTGTGAAACCGGATAGCAGTCGTGGCGTCCATCTCCGGATCACTGTGGTGTACGCGATGAAATCGCCAGAGGAAACCGAATTTGTGGTTGGCGCGATGCAACAGATACAACCAGCCGTCAAACAGCAGAAAGGCCGTGACAGTGGCGATCGCCGGCGGCAGGCTCAACAGGTTCAGCAGTCCGAATCGACTCTCTTCAGCCCACCTGGCGACATAGGCAATGAGCGGGGCGGCTAGCAGCCCCACCGCCAACACATTGAGCGCCCCCAGTGTCATGTTCCGAGCCGCATGCGTCGTGCGGCTCCTTCGGTCACCCGCCGCGGGGAGCCAGCTCTCAAGCGCCAGCAGCATAATTATGCCGCAGGCGGTCACTAGCGTCGGAAGATAATCACGGTTGCCCATCGGGAGACTTCTCCATGCGCCATTAGTGGGACAGACTTCAGTCCGTCGCATAAATAGGACGGACAAACTAAAGTCTATCTTACTTTAAAGGTGCAATTACGGCGCCGAAAATTGGCGCGTTGGAGCCCGAAACGCCCATCGGTGTTGCGTGAAGGCTTACTTTCAACTTAAACACTTCGAATGCTGTGGACTGCGAGGAAAAGAAGCTGCGCGCGCGCCGTATTTGCAGATAGCTGTCAATCACCCGCCGCCGTCTCTGTCAGCGGCTCCGGCGATAGAACAGTAGCGCCGGAGCGTCGTCCCATCCAGGCGCGAAGGCGCCGCAATGCGAGCGAGATTCCGGTCCAGACCAGAAATGCGCCACCCAGAGACGCCAGTCCGGCGACGGTTTGGCCTACAATGCCGGCCACCTCTCCAGTGTGGGCGAATCTCAGGAACGAGCGCAATTTCCGTCCCGTGGTGTAACTTGAAAACGGTTCCCATCGTGTGACCTCGCCGGTCTTTCGATCCAGCGTTAGTTGCGCGCGTTTGTGCGGCTGGCCGCCGTTGCCCTGGTCAATCGTGAACGTCAAGGGCGCGTCAGGCGAGTTAGGCATTCGCAAACTGAGTATCCGCCAGCCAGGGACCTGCTGCGCCGCGCGCGCCCATAATCCGTCTAGGTTATCTAATGGCGGCGTCGTGTCGCGCCTCTCCGTACCGCCGCGCTGCGGCGCCGCGTTCCCGGGCCCTCGCTGTTGCGGCGGATTTTCACCGACCACGCGGTAAACGAGGTTACCGGCCCATTGATACGAAATCACGACGGCGGAGAGCACGACGATGAAGAGTGGCGCGAATAACCAGAAGCCGATCACGTTGTGCCAGTTGAAATCGCGCGCCTTGCCTGGCAATCCTCGTTTGAACCACAAAATGTTCTTGAACTGCGGCCAGTTCCGTTTACGCGGCCACCATAGGTAGATGCCGCTGCTGACGATAAACAGAAAGCCGAGATTGCACGCGCCGGTGACGGCACGCGCCGTGTTGCGGCTCGCGCTTTGCGCGCCCAGCCAGCGATGCCAGTCGGTGACGATACGAAAGAAGTCGTGGACTCCCTTAGAACCCTCGCCCAACGTGGCGCCGGCGTAAGGATCGAGGAAGATTGTACGCCCGCCTCCGGGCCCTGCGCCGGGATTGCCCGCCAATCCGACGGCCGCAGGCTCTGTAGCCCCCGAGCGCAAGGTGACGGAAGTGATCGTTGCGTCCGGTTGCGCCTCGCGAGCTTTGGCAATCAGCGCCTCCACCGAAAGGCGAGTCGCTTCAGGAGAAGGGGGCGCGACGTGGTAATTGCGCGTGTCGGCCCAGTAGGTGATCTGCTTTTCATAAGCCAGCAACACGCCGGTGACAGACATAATCAGGATGACCAGGCCGGCGATGACGCCGACCGTCAAGTGACACCAGAACAGAATTTTGCGAAATAGTTTCATGTGGAGAAGAACCTGGAGTGAAAGTAACCAACAGCGTTACCGGAGTTATCTATCAAAATCGCGGCTCCTTGGCGCCGGTTCGCGCCTGGTACTGTTCCTACTCTCAGCCGAGGCCCGCGATCAGCTTCGGCGCTTTTATTCAAACGTCCGCCCAACGGCGTAGCAGATTGTGATAAACGCCGGTGAGCTGGATGACGGACGGATGATCGGCTACTTCTCCGCTGATGCGCTGAATCGCCATGTCCAGATCGAAAAGAAGGGTGCGCTGTCCGTCGTCGCGCACCATACTTTGAATCCAGAAGAAGGACGCCAGCCGCGCGCCGCGCGTCACCGGGCGCACGTGATGGAGGCTGGATGCGGGGTAGAGAATCAAATGGCCAGCCTGCAGTTTGACGTTGTGCAATCCGTAAGTGTCTTCGACCGACAGTTCGCCGCCGTCGTATTCCTCCGGCCCCGCGAGAAACAGCGTAGCGGACAGATCTGTGCGCACTCGATGCGGCGTGCCGGTCACCTGGCGAACGGCGTTGTCGACATGTGTGCCGAATGATTGACCACCCCGATAAAGGTTGAAGAGCGGCGGAAAAACTTTCAACGGCAGCGCGGCCGCCATAAACAGCGGGTTGTTTTGCAGCGCCGTTAGGATCAACTCGCCCAACTCGCGCGCCGCCGGATGATCCTCCGGCAATTGCATGTTGTCTTTCGCCCGCGCCGATTGGTGTCCGGCGGTGACGCGTCCGTCAACCCAATCAGCCTCGTTCAGCTTTTGGCGACAATGCGCGACCTGCTCGGCGGTCAGAATGTCGGGAATATGTAGCAGCATTGGTTACTTATGGGAAAATGAGTTCGTAGTCCCGCCTTTAGGCGGAAGGGTCATCCACATATCTATTCCGCGATACCAACCACTTCCGCCTAAAGGCGGGACTACGAACTGTCCTCTTAGAACCGGAAGCCGGCGCTGACCAGTATCGAGCGTCCAGCGCCAGGAACGAGGTGTCCTCCGCCCAGCCGGTCGAAGTAATAATCGTTGGTCAGGTTGTATAGATTGAGCCTCAGATCGAGATGTTTCGACACCGGGAACGAGGCCATTGCGTCCAGCAGCCAGTAAGCGTCCGCTTGCCGAGAGTTGATGGTGTTGCCGAAGCGGCGTCCGACGAATCGGGGGCCGCCGCCGAGCGTGATCCGATGCGGCAGCAGGTAAGTCGCCCAAAGATTGAACGAATTGCGAGGCGTGTTCTGAATCCGCCTGCCGACCTCCGCCGGAGTGTTAGATTTGACGATCTCGGTGTCGAGTAAGGTGTAAGCGCCGAAGACTCGCAAGGCCCGGGTGATGCCGCCGCTCGCGCCTAACTCGATGCCCTGGACGCGCTGGCGGCCTTGTAGCACCTGCGCCGGGTCGCCCGGCAGAATTCCCGGCGTGCGCGCGTTGGTTTTCTCCACACGGAAGATCGCGCCATTCACCGACAGGCGTTCGTCGATCAAATCCCACTTACTGCCGAGCTCCAGGTTGTACGTCTTCTCTGGCTCGATGGCGGTGTTCGCCGTGTTGTACGACAAGCCCTCCAACGACGGGCTGAGCGAGGTCGCGTAAGAAAAGTAAATGCTGCCCTCTTCCTTCGGCTTAACGACCAGGCCCCCGCGCCAACTGACCATCTCGTCCAGACGCTCGGTCGGAACGAGACCCGTGTTCGCCAGGGTGACGCCGTCCACGTCAAAGCGGTCGAAGCGCAACCCGCCGTTCAGCTCGACATACTTGCTGACCTTCACCGTGTCGAAGGCGTAAAGCGCGACCGATTTGCCGTTCAGGTCGCCGAAGCGCGGATCAAGCGTGACCACTCCGGGATAGACGTCGTCCGGGTTGGGGTTGAGCAAGGTCGTGGGCGAATTCGGCGCGCTGCGGTTCTGCCGCTGGTTCGTTTCGTAGGTGAGCGCGAGTCCGGTGACCAGCGAATGCCCGATCTTGCCGGTCGAGAAACGCGCCCGCATATCGGTCTGATTATCCAAGGCCCTGTCTTCCGCGATCCACGACCTTAACTCGCGGTTGATGGTCGTGGAAGCGTTGTTGGCGAAACGCGGCGGTGTGGCTATCGAATCGCGCGACGAATAGCCGAAGCGCAACTGATTGCGGAGCGTCACCGAATCGTTGAAGTCGCGCTCGATTTTCACCGTCGCGAGGTCCGAGCGCAGGTGCTCGTAATCGCGGTCCCGGAAGCCGTAGAAGGTGTCGCGCGGGACGGGCGCCGGCTGATCGCGGAATTCCGGGAGCGCGTTATTTGTGGCCGGGACCCAGGGGATGCCGTAATCCGAAATGTTGTCCTGCTCCAGATAGAAATAACTAAACGTCATTCGCGTCCGTGTCCCCAACCCATACATGAAGGATGGCGCGAGGCCCCAGCGTTGATTCTCGACCACGTCGCGCCCGGCCACGCCGGAATCATGCGCGAGCAGGTTCAGGCGGAAGGCCATGCGATCCTTGATCGGCAGGTTGACGTCTCCGGTGAATCGCTTGGTCGCGTCGCTGCCTCCGCTTATCGTGCCGCCGAAAAAGCGGTTGACGGTCGGCGCTTTACTCACCAGATTGATCGAACCGCCCGCCGAGCCGCGCCCGGTGAAAGTCGACCCGGGCCCCTTCACAACTTCGACCTGTTCGAGGTTGAAAGGGTCGCGAGATTGCACGCCGAGATCGCGCGCGCCGTCAATGAAGATGTCGTTGCGCGCGCTGAATCCGCGCAGCGTCAGGTTGTCGCCCGCCGGTGTGCCGCCCTCGCCAGCCGTCATCGTCAGGCCGGGGACGTTGCGCAGCACGTCGCGCAGCGTCGTCGCGCCCTGCTCCTCGATCACGCTCTTTGGAATGACTGTGATCGACTGCGGGGTGTCTCGCAGCGGCTCAGTGTATTTCGGCGACGACGGCGAGATGCGTCCCAATATTTCGACCGACGCGGCCACGCCTTCCAATTCCAGTGTCACGATCTTGGGGCCGCTGAAACGATAGGTGACGCCAGTGCCAGCCAGTATCTGCGCCAACGCCTTATCGACCGTGTAAACGCCCGAAACTCCAGGCGAGGGAAGAGCTCGCAGCTTCTCGTTGGGCAACAACACCTGCAGATCGGTCTGCTTCTGAAAAGTGGCCAACACGGTTTCGAGCGCGCCGGGCGACATGTCGAAACGCTGGCTTTGCTGAGCCTGAGCCCCGCCGTAGATGGCCTCCAACACGCGCGGGGCGAGCCTCGCGGCTGTCGGCGCCTCCGCGATCGCGGAAACGGGCGCGCAGGTCAATAGCGCCCCCATCGCGCCCACGGTCATCAAATATTTCGGAGTGGATTGCCCGAATCTGTTCCTGTTCTTCTTACGATTCTTCTTTGCGTTCTTCATAAATTTGAGTCTCATTAGCGTGTTACCTCCTTGATGCGCCGGCGCTCATCGCGCCGACTGTTCGTTATTGAATTTGGTTCGAGGGGTGTGAAATTCGATAACAAAGCGCCTGACAAAATGAGCTTCATTAAGGCGCGCCTCTCCTATGACGCCAACGCCCGATGATTTGCGCTCATCGGCGCCGGCGCGAATGGTCATGTCTATATGCGGGGACAGGCGGCAGGGGGCTGACTTATGATCTTTGAGAAATAAATGGCGCCACTTTGCGCCTTTGCGCCTTGGTGAGAAATAGGCTTCCTTCTTCAGAGGGCGGTTCTCGCAAAGGCGCAAAGACGCAAATGTAGCAAAGGGGAACCCTCTGCCATAGCGCCAAGTAATTTTCAAAGACCATTAGTCAGCCCCCCTCTCGCTTCTATCGCGCCGCTTGTTCTTTGCTGAATCGAATCCGAGGGTTGTGGAATTCGATTACGCGAGTGGTGACCTTGCCGTTCTCCGCGCGGAACATGCGCCGCGAGGCGGGGAACCAGACGCCGTCAATCAGCTTGTATTCGTCTGTGAACATCTCGGTGCGTTTGACCGCGCCGCTCTTTGCGTCGAAGTA
>DATEMG010000008.1:0-13057 GCA_035275805.1 Blastocatellia bacterium | reverse complement strand
ACCCGGCTTTGCAGACCTATCGGTGACCGGTACAGCGCCGCCCGAAATTATTGGGGTTCATAGCGGCGCGGCTGGCGCCGCTATGAACAGGATGGTTATAATCGGCTTTGGAAATTCCCCCTGAAGGAGATCGGTTATGGTAGCTTCAAGCAAATCCAGAAATACCAGCTATGGGGTCGGCGATGAGGTCTCTTACGTCTTCGGCTCCGGGATCGCGTACGGCGAAATCGTGCGGCTGCTGGAAGGCGGCGCGGCGGTCGAAATACTTTTTGAAGACGGGCGGCGCGAAATCAAAAAATCGAAAGACGGGGCGTTGCGGCTCCTCCGCCGCGCTTCGGGCGCAAGCGAACTGGAAGAGAGACGTTCAGACCGAGATAAGCTGCGCGACAATGAGATCAGCGAGGTCTTTCGTAGCGACCAGAAGAAACGCTGGTAACGAGGATAGAAGATCGAGGATGGAAGATCGAGGATCGAGATTCGATGCGATTCTCGATCCTCGATTCTCAACCATTTAGGAGGTAAATGATGAAAAGACTGCTCTCAATCGCAATATTCGCCGTGATGCTCATCAACCTCGGCGTTACCGCGAACGCTCAGGACGAGAATAAGAATCCAGAAGAGAACAAAAACCCGGACAACGTCACCATTCCCGAAGGCAAGCTGGCCAAGCTCTCACTCCAGACCCGGCTAAGCTCGAAACTCAGCGAAATCGATGATGAGGTCACGGCCGTGCTGTACGAACCTGTGCGCGGAGAAGACGGGCGCGTGATCATCGCTCGCGGGACGGAATTCATCGGGCGCGTCACTCAAGTGCAGGCCGCGAAGCGACCTCAAAAAGAGGCCACGATGACCGTCGTCTTCAACACGATGCGAATGCCGTACGGAACCGAGAAGGTTTCAGTCACTATAGTCGCCATTGACGATTATGCCAACGACGAAAAGCTGAAATCTAAGAACGACGAGGGCAAAGTCGGCGGCGGACGTTCAGGCGGGCGCACGGCGAGGAATGCCGGCGTCGGTGGCGGGCTTGGCTCGCTCGGTGGAATAATCGCGGCCGGGGCGGGCGCCGGTCTACCCGGTCTGGCGGGCGGCATCGGGGCGGGCGTGGTCGGCGGCGTGCTGATGACAAAAGGCAACGACATCAAACTCGAACCCGGCACGATTGTGAGAATCAAATTCGAACGCCCGGTCTCGCTCCCGGCCTTTGAAACCGAGCGCTGATATGCGAATCGCGCTTGACGCCATTCCATTGGCTGAGGCAAAAACAGGGGTCGGGCATTACACGGACGCGCTCGCGGGCGGGTTGGCGCGCGTCCATCCCGACCATCAATACGACCTGCTTTCCCCCTTCGAATTCGATCTCGATTACAACGGCGACAGGCCGAAGAACCTGAACAGACAATTCATCCCGGTCCGCTCGATCTTTCGCAAATGGTGGCTGGTAGGATTGCCATCGCTGCTCAGGATTTATCATGTGGACGTTTTTCACGGCACGAATTATTGCGTCCCGCTCTTCGCGCCTTGCCCGACGGTCGTCACTATTCACGACCTGTCGCTCTTCACGCAATCGCACACGCACGAAAAGGCGAATGTCAGCCGAGGCAAACGCCGCATGCCGATCATGGCGCGCCGGGCGCGCCTGATCATCGCGCCCAGCGAATGGACGAGGCGGGAGATCGTCGAACAGTTGGGCATCAGACCTGAAAAGATTCGGGTGGTTTACGAGGCGGCGAGGGAAGGAATGAAACCCATGCCGCCTCACCTCTGCCAGAGCGCCCTCGACAAATATCAGATACGCCGCCCATATCTGCTTTATGTCGGAACGATCGAACCTCGGAAGAACCTGCTGACGCTCATCCGCGCTTACGACGAATTGCTGCGGACGACGACGCGCCGCCCGCAACTGGCATTGTGCGGCGGGCGCGGATGGCTGTGCGACGAGATCTATAAGCTTGTCGAAGATCTAAAGTTGCAGGACCAGATCCGCTTCACCGGATACGTCGATGACGCCGACCTGCCCGCGCTCTATTCTGCCGCCGAAGCGTTCGTCTATCCGTCGTTTTACGAAGGATTCGGGCTGCCGCCCCTCGAAGCGATGGCATGCGCGGCGCCGGTGATCACGAGCGACGTTTCGAGCCTGCCCGAAGTGGTGGGCAAAGCCGGACTGACTCACGCCCCAAATGACTCCAGCGCGCTGACCGAGGCGATGGCGAAATTGCTCGGAGATGAAACGGCGCGTGAACATTTCAGACGCGAGGGGCTGAAACAGGCCGCGAAATTTTCGTGGGAGCGAGCCGCGCGCGAAACACAATCAATCTATAATGAGGTTTTGAAGATAGGGTAATTAGTGGTTGGCGCCTGGTTGCTCCTGAGGCCCCGACCGCCAACCACCGACTACCAACCACCGATTACTATGGGTCGAATTACACCCATCGCGCACAAGCTGCCGACGATGCCGAACATCGTCAGCGCGCGTTCGATCGAAGGGCTGCTGGTCGAATGCGCGCCTTACCTGATCTCACAATACAACCGCAAGACTCCCATCGACCAACACAACCGCGAATATGCCCCTTACGAGGTCGGAGTGGCGCTCCCCCGCCGCGGGCTTCACCGTCGTGGAGCTTGAAACCGAGGACGTGTGGATGCGCTCGAACCCTGCGATCATCGAGTTGCTCAAAGAGGTCAACCTGCCGACTGAAAATCGCGGCGACAATATATTCGCGCTGGCGCGCAAAACTGGCGCGCCGGTCGAGCGCTACCCTAAGGAACTCTACGTTGATTGATAGGAAAGAAAATGAAATGGACGGGGAGACGGGGGGACAGGACGACGGAGCGACAAGGAAACAGGGCGACAAGGAGACGAAGAGCAATACGCAACCAATTCCCATCGAATGGGAGGACGACGAGATTGCGAGCAACGCTCTCGTTTCTTCTCATCGCCCAGTCGCCCCGTCTCCCCCTCCCCCCGTCTCCCCCTCTCTCCCACTCCCGCTCACAGTTCCCGTCGAAGCCGAGAATCAGCGCCTGGACCTCTTCCTCGCCTCGCGCTTTAGCGAGACGAGCCGGTCGGCGATTCAGCGCGCGATCAGCGGCGGCGACATCACGGTCAACGGCAAAACGGTCAAACCCAGTCACCGCCTAAGGGCCGGCGAGGAAATAGCCGGCGAAATTCCGGCCGCCCCGGTCATCGACGCGGTTCCCGAAGACATTCCGCTCGACATTGTTTACGAAGACGAAGAGATAATGGTCGTCAACAAACCCGCCGGAATGGTCACGCACCCCGGCGCGGGCGCGGCGTCGGGGACGCTGGCCAACGGGCTGGTCTATTACCTCAATCGGATCGGACACCAACCGCCACGACGCGGAGGAGCGTCACGACCCGGAATAGTGCACCGCCTGGACGTGGGAACTTCGGGATTGATCGTTGTGGCGAAAACGGACCGCGCGCATCTTAACCTGGCCGAGCAGTTCGAATCGAGGTCGGTTATGAAGGACTATACCGCTATGGTCTATGGGGCAGTGAAGGATGATTCCGGCAAGATCGAAGCGCCGATCGGCCGCGACCCGCGCAACCGCGTGAAAATGGCCGTCACGCGCGACGGACGGCAGGCGACAACCCTCTACAGCGTGGTCGAACGCTTCGACGAATTCTCGCTGCTCGACGTGGAAATCAAGACCGGGCGCACTCATCAAATCCGCGTCCATCTGGCCCACATCAAACATCCCATCGTTGCCGATTCGACTTACGGCGCGGGCCGGGCGAATTCAATTAAAAGCGCTAAGCTGCGCGCGGAGGCGGGCAGACTGGACCGGCCCTTTCTGCATGCGGCGCGACTCGGCTTCGCGCATCCCGTGACGGGAGAGAGGATGGAATTCACCGCCCCGCTTCCCGCTGAGTTGCGCGCCTTCCTGGATTTGGTCTCAACAACATTACCGCGCGCGTAAGCGAGCAGGGCGCCTTTGAGTCGGCCGCGCAGCCGCTCGCACGCGGTAATGTAGCAGGTCTCAACAGCTCGATAAGGGAAATAGTGGGACAGACTTTAGTCTGTCCGTCCACGTCACACGACGGACAGACTAAAGTCTGTCCCACCATCGCTCAGACGGTTTTGATCTCAGTTACTTTCAAGCCGCGCTGCTTCGCCTCTTCCAGAAAATGCCTGGTCACGTCATTTTCGCCACGCGACTGGCCGTTCCACACGACCACCGCCGACAACTGTTCTCCGGTCTCTTCGGCCAATTCTTCAGCCTGATCCAGAATGTCGTGGTTCGCGGCGAAATACGACTCTTCATCCTCGTCGTAATCGTCCACGATCAGGTCGCCCTTCTCGTCCACCTCGGCCATGATGCGGTCGTACCGCACGCCCCAATCGCCGGGGCGGTCAATGACCGAGGCATGTTTGAACGTCACTTTATCGTAAGGCAGAACGACGCGACGGCGAATGCCCAATTCACCCGCGGCTTCCAGAGCCAGAATATCCGCCCCGCAAGCCGCGGCGCTGACCAGCGTGGTCGCCTTCTCGGCCCGCAGTAATTCTCGAATCCGCTCTTTGACACTCTCAGCGTTTTCGGGTGAAAAACGATTTTCTTTTGCGTCCGGCGCGTCAACGCGACGGCCGGCTAATGCGACAATCATCCCGTTATCCTTTTTATTTTTAGAACATAGTCGATCGAAGCCTGATTATCTCAACGAACCGGGAAAGATTCCACCAGCAAATCTCAAATTTTTTTTCTGATTCTTCGTTCCATTTCTATGTCGTCAGGCGCAGCGGGTGACGCGATCAATCCGCCTTTGAATTGCGGCGCGATCTCGACACGGCCGAGCAGAATCCGTCGAATCCTCCCTGGCAGGACATAACGCGCGGCCTTTTCGACACGGCCGACGAGCCCGGCCAGATCACTTCCGCCGTCCCAATGCTCACGCAAAACCTCCTCATTTGTCCGGCTCAACAATCGCAAGACGACCAGCGCGACCAGGTAGAGATCATCAACCTGGCCGATGAACGGAAACAGATCGGGGATGAAATCGAGCGGGGAGACAACGTAGACGATCGTCCCGGCGAGCAGGGCCTTCTCAGCCAACGGCGCGCGGGGGTCTTTAAACAGCCGATAAAGCAGTTTGACAAAATTGGGGATGAGCGTCGCCGCCTCTCTCAAGACGCCACGACTATGTTTACGATTTTTCAGTTCAATTTCCATGTAAGGTCGAGAATTGAGGACCGAGGATTGAGGATTGAGCCATCACTCACAAAGCGATTCTCGTTCCTCAACCTTTGATCTTCAATCTTCAGAGTTTGCTGCGCGCCGCCTTCGATGTTTTAATGTCTCGCAGGCGACGGAGCATTTAAACATTCATTGTAAATTGATTCAATCAAGTTATGGCTCAAGAACGCGATTTCAGCGAAGCTTTTCCGCAATCTTTAGAATTGACCGACGACGATTCGATCTTGCAGATCGTGTGGGACGACGACCACATCAGCCGCCTCCGGCTCGACGCGTTGCGCGCGGCTTGTTCGTGCGCGGTTTGTAAGGGGCATCATCCGTCGCAGAGTCTGAATTTAAAACCCGAACAGTTCTCGGGCATCCGCATAGCCGACATTGCGCCTGTGGGACGATACGCCTACCACATCGTCTGGAGCGACGGTCACGACACAGGCATCTATACTCTGCAGAGGCTCCGCGAGATGGAAAACTCGGCTTGATCGTCAATATAGAACGGTATTCAATTGGGTGAACGGGAAGGAGCGCTCCCGCTACGGCGCCGCGCCCTGGCTAATATTATTTTTCTTGAAAGGCATATCTACTCTCTGAACGGCGCCTGCGTGCGATACCTCGCAAGCAACTCTTCGAGAAAACCTTCGTAACTGAAAGCAACGGGATCGTAAAAAGGCCGTATCTTTTCGAGCAGCGGCATCGCGATGCGCCATGCCAGCCACATCCTGGGGTGTTCGGGGATGTCGTAACGGCGGCGGAGGAAGCTTTCGACGGCCAGGATTTCCGACGAGGTCACAGAGCGAATTTCGCCCTGGAAGTCCACTCGCGGGGCGATGCGGCGCATCGCCGTGTCAGGCAAATCGCTCTCGAAGACCTCATCGAATTTCGGCGCCTCGGCCGCGCGCTCTTTGACGACGACGGTGTTCGCCACATAATCGCCCAGCCGCTTCGCGCGCCCACTGGCGAAGACCGAGATGATCCCCACCGAATATAACGGTGGAAAGAACATGTCTGCTATTCTGATCAGGTTGCGCAGGAGCGCCGCGAAAAAATTGATCGGGCGCCCGTCTTCCTGAATCACACGCAGCTTGAGCCACCGTTTGCCCGGCGTCTGGCCGCTCCATACCGTCTCGAAAAAGATGAAATATCCGAAGAAGATCAAGAAGCTGGCGATTATAGCCCCGGCCCACAACCACAGGCTGATCTCCCTCTCGGCGCCGAAGACCGCGCCCTCGGCGGAACGCAGTCCGGGACTCAGAACCCGCACGACGGCGTAAACTATCACGGATGACGCGACCTGAATGACGTGGTCAATCGCACAGGCGAGAAAGCGATTGCCGATCGTCGCGAGCGCGAATTGCAATTCGACGTGTTCCGGCGTCTCAATTACTAGAGTCTCGTCAGTCATACCATCTCATTGGTCTGCCGGCTTCTCCGGCGCGCCCAGCTCTGTTTTCTTCTCTGACGCGGGCGAAGAACAGCAAGGGCAGTTACAGGTCTTCTTCTCCGGCTTCACTTGCTCCGCCGGCTTCCCTGGCGTCACATTTTCTACCGGCTTCTCCGGCGCGCTCTGCTCGGCCGGCTTCCCTGGCGTCACATTCTCCGCCGGCTTCTCCGGCGCGCTCTGCTCGGCCGGCTTCTCTGTCGCGCCGGCCATCGCCTTTGCGACAGCGCTGTTCAAGGATCCGCTCATGGCGGGGCTGTAACCAACCAGACGCCAACTGAGCTTCCCGTCAGGGCCGAACAGCAGCGTATAGGGGATGCGAGCGACCGCCATGCCACTGAAGAATTGATAGACCGCATGCTGGGCGAAGACGTTCTGGTAATCCATTCTATATCTTTTTACGAAATTCCTGACCGCCTGTCTTTCCGCCCTCGGGTCTTCGAGGTTCAACCCGATGACTACCAGCCCGTCCTTGCCATACTTTCGGTGCAGTTCACCCAGGTGCGGAATCACCATACGGCAGGGGCCGCACCAGGTGGCCCAGAAATCGATCAAGACCGGTTTGCCCTCGCCGAGCAGCGTGTTGAGATCGACGCTCTCGCCGTCGAGCGTCTTGACGGTGAAGTTCTTCGCCTTGAGCTGATCAAGGGTCGGCCCGGTCGCCGGCTGCTGAGCAAACGAACGCGTGGCGTGAGTGGATACAAATAACGTGACCGTGAATATATATGCCAGTATGAGGATTGTCTTCTTCAAAGCTTAGCCTTTCTCTGTTTCGTGTTTTGATTGAATTGCGGAACTGCAGGGCCTGCGCCCGTTTCGATAATGCCGTTTCGCTCTTCGGCGATTAGGACGGCAAGAAGCCTGTTGCGGAATCTGGCGCTCTGTTCGACCGCCAGGTGTTCGACCAGCGTCAGCATCCGGTACCACGAAGATTCCAGATCGTCGGCCAGCCGCGAGACCTGTGTGATGTCGTAAGGCGTCGCGATTTCGGCCACGCCGAGTCTGGCGAAAACCGACAGGTAGCGCGCCATGGCCAGGTCTGGACACAACAACCGCCGCTTCCCGATCTTCAACTCGACGCCGAGCAGCGTGTGCATGACTTCGACATCGGTCTTCTTCGCCGGGGCGTCGAGCCGGTAACTGCGCGTGCGCGTCGCGCGAACCCGGTCGCGATAGATGACTGAAATCAGTTGGTCGCCTAACTGGCGTTTGATTTCGGCGGCAATCTCTTCGACGCGAACGGCGCGCGATTGCTGTTTGGGGGTCGGGATTTTGGTCATATTGAACGCATGAATGGCGCGGACGCTTAGCCTTTTTACATCCAAGATTCCAATTCTGGAGAAGAGTTTTACCACAGAGTCGCAAGCCCCGTGAAGGCGCCTTGTTCGGGGCCGCGGACGTTAGAGAGCCCCAAACCAATTGCGCGCGGCCGCGCCTGGTCGAAAAAGTTGTAATTGCGGGCGGCTTTGAAGCGTCTATTAGGTTGCGCGCACTAAACGCGCTCCCGGGCTCCGGGAATTAACATTCAGGATCACCATGCCCAAAAAGAGAGTAATAAAATATCTACTGATCGCCTTACCCCTGATCGCTTTGGCCGGTTTGATAGGATTTCGGGTCTTTCAGGCCGTCAGATCAAAAAATCAAGAAACCACAGCGGGACCTGGCGGCGGCGGACGCGGCGCCCCTGGGGGCGGGCGCGTCCAAACGGTGCAAACCGACGTCATTTCGAAAGGCCAGATCAGCGAGAAGGTCTCGCTCACCGGGTCGCTCCGCGCCAAAGAACAGGTGGACGTCAGCCCCAAAATAGCCGGGCGTCTGGTCAGCATTCTGGTCGACACAGGCCATCCGGTCGCGCAAGGGGCGCTGATCGCGCAGATCGAGGACGACGAGATCCGCCAACAGGTCGAACGCTCGAAAGCCGCCATCGCTGTGGTCGAAGCCACCATCGCGCAGCGCGAGGCCGAATTGGGCAACGCCAAAGTCGAACTTGAACGCAAAAAACAACTGGTTGACGCCGGTGTGCTCTCGCGCATGGAACTGGACGCCCTCGAAATGCGCCATCGTGTCGCCATGTCTCAAGTGGAACTGGCGCGCGCGCAGAAGAGGCAATCCGAGGCCGAACGGCGCGAGCTCGACATTCGCCAGAGCCAGACGCGCATTTACTCCCCCGTTACGGGCCTCGTCGCCAAACGCCATGCGCACCCGGGCGCGATGATCACTCCGGGCGCCTCGATTGTCACGGTCGTCAGCGTTTCGCCCATGGTCATCGAGGCTAAGGCCTCCGAGCGCGACATTGCGCGCGTCAAGCGCGGCCTTCCGGTAACGGTCACTGTAGACAGCCTCCCAGGACAACGCTTCACGGGCCGCATCATGCGCATATCGCCCTTGCTCGACGCGCAAACGCGTAACGGCCTCGTCGAGATCGAAATCCCGAACCGCGGCGGGACGCTCAAGGGAGAGATGTTCGCGCGCGTCGAACTCGACCTGGGCGGCTCGCGCGAAACGACGCTGCTCCCCCGCGACGCGCTAGTCTACCGCGGCGATCAGCCCGGCGTTTACGTGATCGAATCGGAAAAGGCCAAATTCATCGCCCTCGAAACCGGCATGACGCAGGAGGACAAGGTCGAGGTCATCAGCGGATTGAAAGCGGGCGACGCCGTCGTCACGCGCGGCTCCAACCTCCTCAAGGACGGCGACCGCGTCAGAGTCATGGGCAAAGGACAACCGGGCGGCTCACAACAACAAGAACGTCAGGCCGAAAACCAGCGCCAACCAGGAGAGAAACCTGGCGGCGGACCAGCGTCGCGACAAGCGTCGGCGCCAGGCCAGCCCCAGCAACAAACACATTAGCGACGCGATCAGTTCATATGCCATATGCGTATGAGAAAGATGGCGCATAAACTGATCGCTACCCTTATTTGAGCGGTTTGCGATTGCGTGTGCGGGAGTTGTGGCGCGAGTTGTTTACTCGCGCTTCTTTCCTGATTGGACAAGGCCGCAATCAGGGCGATTAAACAAATCGCCCCACACCGTACACGCAACCGCTATTAAACGCGTCGGAGCCAATCATCAATGAAGAATCTACCAGCGTTCTCGGTCCGCCGTCCGATCACCGTTTACATGTTCACATCGGTGCTCGTCCTGCTCGGAGCGATCTCATTTATGCGATTGCCGGTCGATCTGATGCCGGAGATACAAAACCCGACGCTCACCGTGCGAACGACCTACACCGGCGTGGCGCCCGAAGAGGTCGAGAATCTGATCACCCGCCCGCTCGAAGCTTCGCTCACTTCGGCGCCCGGCATCTATCGAATCTCTTCGACATCGTCCGAAGGCTCCAGTAACATTCGCGTCAGCTTCGACTGGAGCGTCAATCTGGATGAAGCGGCCAACGAGGTGCGCACGCGCGTCGACCGGATGCGGGGCGCGCTGCCTGACGAGGCCGACCCCCCGGCGATTTTCAAATTCGACACCACACAATTTCCGATCATGTTCCTGGCGGTTTCGGGCGACAAGGACCCGCGCGAACTGCGAACGCTGCTCGAGAAAGACATTCAACCCCGTCTCGAACGCCTTCCCGGCGTGGCCGCCATCGACATTCGCGGCGGGTTGAGACGTCAGATCCATGTCAAACCCTCGATCGAAAAACTGCGCTCTTACAACCTTTCGGTCGGCCAGATCACCAACATCCTGCGCCAGGAGAATCAGAACCGACCAGTGGGCCCGATGGACGAAGGCAAATTTGAAGTGCTGGTGCGGTCTCAGGGCGAGTTCGACAACGTCGAAGAGGTCCGCAACGTCGTCGTGGCTTCGCGCAACGGCTCGCCAATTTTCCTGAAGGACGTCGCCGAGGTCGAGGATGCGCACGAAGAGATTCGCCAACTCGTCCGCATAGACGACAAGCCGGGCATCCGCTTCTCAATTCGCAAACAGTCGGGCGCGAACACCGTCACCGTCGCAGCGCGGGTGCGCGAAGAGATCGAGCGGCTTCAGAAAGCCTTCCCCGGCGTCACGATCCGGGCGATGATGGATTCCTCGGAATTCATCACGCGGGCAATCAACAACCTCCGGGAATCGGCCATTTCGGGCGGCATTCTGGCCATCCTGGCGCTGCTGCTTTTCCTGCGAAACATCCGCAGCACGCTGATCGTCGCCGCTTCGATCCCGATCACGGTCATCGGGACGTTCATGTTGATGTACGCCAGCGGGTTCACCTTGAACACGATGTCTTTCGGCGCGCTGGCTCTGGGCGTCGGAATGATCGTTGATAACGCTATTGTGATCATCGAGAACGTCTTCCGCCACCGCGAAGGCGGCATGACTCATGCCGAGGCCGCCGTCTTCGGGACCAGTGAAGTCACGTCGCCGCTGATAGCCTCTACGCTCACCTCGGTGGCGGTTTTCCTGCCGCTGATCTTTCTGGGTGGGATGAGCGGGATCATGTTCAAACAACTGGCATTCATCGTCGGCTTCTCGCAAATTTTCGCGCTGATCATCGGTCTGACGCTGGTTCCTGTGTTGTGCGCGAAGTATCTGCGAGTCCGCGCGCCGGACGCCAAGAGACATCCCTTCATGGCCGGGATTATTCGGATCAGCGGAAGCGCGCTCGACGGGCTGGACGATCGTTACCAGCGCGCCATCCGCTGGTCGCTCAACCACCGCAAGACGGTCGTCTTCAGCGCCACGCTGCTCTTCGCCGGAAGCCTGTGTCTGATCCCTTTCATCGGCGTCGAGATGATGCCCGAGGCCGACGAGAACGAGTTGAGAGTCAACGTGGAATTGCCGGCGGGAACGAAGATCGAGATCACCAACGAGCTCGCCGGACGAATCGAATCCATCATCAAACGCGAAGTTCCCGAGATGGAGCACATTCTGGTCGAAGTCGGCGGTGGAGGATTCATGTCCGGCTCTACCACGCACACCGCGGAATTCACCGTGCAGTTGAAGAGCAAGGCCGAACGCAAACGTTCGAGCCAGGAGATGGTCAACGCGCTCAGACCCAAGCTCAACCTTCAACCCGGAATGATGGTTCGCGTGAGAGCGAGCAGCAACAACTCGATGATGCGCCGGATGGGTCCGGGACAAAACGCAGGCGAGCGCGTCTCGGTTGAAATCCGCGGGCACGACATGCAAGTGGCCAGCGACCTCGCCAAACGGATCAAAGACGTCGTCGAATCCGTGCCGGGAATAACCGACGCCCAGATCAGCCGCCGCGAAGGAATGCCCGAGATGCTCGTCACCGTCGACCGCGCCAAAGCCGCGTCACTCGGCGTCAACGCTTCCGACATCGCCGCCACGCTGGAGACTGTGGTCGGAGGCAACCGCGCCAGTCAGTTCCGCGAAGAGGGGCAGGAATACGACATCCTGGTTCGATTGAGCGAACAACAGCGCGCCGACGTTGGACGTCTGCAGAACGTGACGGTCCTCACTCCTTCGGGACAGGCAGTCCCGATCGGCGATCTGGTCAAGCTGCGGCGGCGCGAAGGCCCCGTAACAATCGAACGCCAGGATCAGGAGCGATTGGTGCAAGTGGCGGCCGGCTACGCCAACCGCGACCTGGGCTCGATTATGCGCGAAATTAACCGGCAGCTAAGCGGAATGACGATGCCGGCGGGCTTCTCGTTGAACTACGGCGGCGAATACGAAGAGCAGCAGAAGTCCTTCAGGGAACTTCTCTTCAGCCTGATCCTGGCCATCGTGCTGGTCTACATGGTCATGGCTTCGGAGTTCGAATCGCTGCGCGACCCGCTGATCATTCTTTTCTCGATCCCGCTGGCGGCCATCGGCGTCTGCCTGTCGCTCTTCCTGACCGAGACCACTTTCAACATGCAGGCGTTTATCGGAGTGATCTTGCTGGCCGGCATCGCGGTCAATAACGCCATCGTGTTGATTGACTACACCATACTGCTTCGAGAGCGCGATAATCTGCTATTAAAACACGCGGTCGAATTGGCCGGACGCCGAAGACTGCGCCCCATCCTGATGACGACGCTGACCGCCATCCTGGGCCTGGTTCCGATGTCGCTGGGGTTCGGCGAAGGCGCCGAGGTGCAGGCCCCGATGGCCCGCGTGGTCATCGGCGGGATGCTCACCTCGACGTTGATCACGCTGCTCTTCATCCCGACCATCTACACGATGATCGAAGAGCGCGGCCTGCGCGAAGAAGCGCCGGTGAAAGACCTCGGAGCCGAAGGAGCGCCGCAGCCGCTTGAGCCGCTGGGTGCGGACTAGAACGAGTTGCGATTGCGTGTGAGGCGTTTCTTCGTCGCGGAGCGACGGTTGAGATTAGGCCGGCGTTTTAACGCCAACGGCGAGATAAGTTATGCGTGGATGAGCGCGAAGCTTTGGAGTGCGGCGGCTTTGACGCCGCTTTCCCATTCCTCGATGTGTCGTCAGATTAAG
>DATEMG010000007.1:0-7281 GCA_035275805.1 Blastocatellia bacterium | reverse complement strand
GACCGAAGCAAGTAGGCAAGGGCGCCCGCGCTCCCAGGCGTAGGGTGGGGAAATACCTTCCATTAATCAGTCACTTTCCTGTCTATCGCCCTTCATGGGTGGAGTGTTTCCAAAATCGCCTACAGGCCGAAAAACAGTTACAAATGGGAGGATCTTTGCGATGCTAAAGATGAATGGAAAGCGGATGAGTGTGCTTATTACATTATCGCTTTTGATTGCCGGGGCCGCCATGTGCGGCGTGGGCCGGCCAGCGTTCGCGATGCCGTTGTTTGCGCGAAAGCTGGGGGTTCCATGCGCGACCTGCCACACGTCGCCGCCAAGACTCAACGAATTTGGCTATCAGTTTCGCGCCGCGGGGTATCGGATGCCCACGGAGATCGGGAAGAGCGGAGAAAAGAAACCGTTCAATTTCTTCGATTATAACGGCGTGCGGCTCCAGGCGCGCTACGACGCGACCCGCGCCAGGACAGGGGAGGACGCCCCACACAACAATAATTTCAATCTGTTCGCGGCTGAGCTATATGCCTTTACGGGCGCTTGGGGGAAGTACCTCTCATCAAACATAAAAGCCACCATATATCCGGAAAAATCGTACGACACCGAAGACCATCTGAGGGTCGAGGGAAACATCAAGGCGACGGTAGGTAATGAAAAGCGGTTCTTCGAAGTTCGCGCCGGCGTCCCTCACCCGATGGAAGGCTTCGGCGCGTCGGACGTCGGGATTACCAACACACGCCCATACATGCAGGAGAACGCGGCGAACTTCAACCAGACTACGTTCTTCACGCCATGGAACTTCCATCAATCCGGAGTAACATTCGGCTACTATGAGGGGCGGACGGCAGTCCGAGCGCTCCTGCTTTCTGGTATAAGGCTCCACGACAGCGATCACGCGCTCGAACCTTTTGGCAGAAGGGAACCCTTCACAGGCTCATTGCCGCTCTCCAAACATAGCGGAGTCGACGTTCAGTTGCTTGTGAATCGTATAATTAATTTCAACGGCGGGGCCGTTACCTTATATTACTACCACGGCAATATGAACATCCCGATAATAAACCCTGACGGGACTTTTCAACCTGACAGAGCGTTTCGGAACGATTTCGACCGCGTCGCGTTCTACGCGAGCTATCCGGTCGCGAAACGTCTGACGCTGCTCGGAGGCGTTCAGCGGGGGCGGGACGATATTGCGACCGGAGGCAGATTCACCAGCCTCGGCGCGTACACCGAAGCCGCCGTGCCGGTAATAAACGAACTTACACATGCGGGAGTCAGGGTCGATTGGTTCGACCCGGCGCGAAATAAGAAGAGAAATGAAGTGTATGGGGTCACGACTTATATAAATCTGTGGGTGCGGGATCAGTTCAGGTTTGTAGCGGAATATCAGCGTAAAGAACGGAGAGAGGCGCCGTTACCAAATAAGAAGGATCACGCCTTCCAACTGCGTCTGATTTTCATTAAGTGATCGCTGTTTTGAAGTCACAACTCGTGGATAAAGTTGAGATGGAAACAAAAAGGACAAAAAGAGGCAAAAAAGCGCAAAATGGTGAATTATCTGGGCATTTTGCGTTCTCCCACTTTTTGTCCTTTTTGTTTCCACTCTCCTCCGAAAATCAGTTCGTAGTCCCGCCTTTAGGCGGAATGATCAGGCGCAAATCCATTCCGTGACGCCTAAGGCTTCCGCCTAAAGGCGGGACTACGAACCATGGGTTTTCATTGTTTCCGGGCGTCGCAACGCGACATGAAAGCTCCTCAGAAAATGGCGCCCCCGCGGAGGTGGAGGAATCAATGCGGCAACAAACGGTCGAGGCTCTTCAATAAATCCTGGCCGCGCAGCGACGGTTGCCCTTTCCGGGTTTGATTGAGCGAAATGATCTTGCCTTCAGGGTCTACGAGTAGCGTCGTCGGGTAGCTGTGAATGCGATAACTGCGGATGATCTCGCGGATGCTGCCCAGTGTGGCTTGCGTCCAGCGGAGTTCATTCTTTTCAAGCAAGGTTTTGACCTGCGGCAATGTTTCCGGCTCGTCAGTGTCCATTCCCAGGATCTCGAGCCCGCGCGGTTGGAAGTTTTTGTAGGCGGCCTTCAGGTAAGGGAGTTCACGACGACACGGGCCGCACCACATCCCCCAGAAGTCGATCAATACATATTTGCCGCGGAATTCCGACAACCGGCGCTTCTTGCCATTGAAATCGGTGAACTGGAAATCGGGGACTTCGGCGCCCATTTTCAACTCGACGCGTTTGTAATCCCCGGCCGAATGCGAGCGCATCACGATCTGGTTCTTCTCCAGGTCGACGCGTTTTGTTGAGACGTAGTTGTCGCCAACTCGAAAGACGACGACCTCTTCGCGCGCCTCGGCGGCTTCGGGCGAGAAACGATCCATGTCGATCTCGCCGTCGCCGTCGCCGTCTACCCCGAGAGAGCAATTCATCGGGTTGATCTTCTTATTGCGCGGGTTGTGATCGTACTGCACGAGGGTCTTTTTGCCCTGAATCTCGACGTAGCCGCGCGCGAAGACCTTGGACGACTGCAGGACAAGGCGGTCGTCCTTGCCCATCTCATCCATCACGACGTTTTTGAAGTACTGGACGAATATCGGATAACTCTGGAAGAAGCCCTCCTTGATAGGGACGTTGACCGTCGTCTGCCAGATGTAGGGGTTGCCGCTCTCGTCATTGCTGAGATCGAATTTCTCGTTGGCGTCCATCACGTTGTTAAGATCGACATCGGCGTAAACCTGCGGCGGCTCCCCGTCGGATTCGACCAGCAGCGCCAGAATTGCGGCCTTGTCGGTCGGCGGGTGATACAAACGGCCGGCCGTGACCGTGGCGTCGCTTTCAGGCCGTTTGGCGAATTGTACCTTCGACAGGTCGCGGAACGGTTTGAAGATCACGTGATCGAGATCGTCCTTGTCAGGCGACAGCTTCGGCTCGAACTTGCCGATGAAATCCTCGGCGAGGGCGGAGACGTTCGAAGCCGCGAGCGCTATGCATAACGCGAGCGCGCAGATCAAAACCGCGAATCGCCGAGGGGCCCCCAGGCTGCGCATTCGCTGAAATAAGCAGTTTGTTCTCATGTCTACCTCCAGTGTTTTTTTTACAGCACCGCGCGCGTAAGCAAGCGGTTGACTTATGGGATGACCGCTTGCTTACACGCGCGGTGCTGTACCGGCGTCCTTATATGGTCATGACTTTCTACCTCTAAGCTTCAAACGATTTCCTGATCCGTTCAACGCCCCATCCCGCGCCAAGTTCCAGCATCAATTTGATCCGCGCCTTATGGCTCGGGAGCATCCCGCCCAGGATCGCGCCCATCTTTCGCAACTGGCGGCCCGCGCCCTCGTAAGCGTATGTGTCGAGCACACGCCCGCGCGGGCAGCGCGACGTGATCACAACCGGAAGGCCGGCCTCGGCGGCGCGCTCGATCGCGGGCAAAGCGGCGACTGTGACGTGGCCGCGGCCGAGGCCTTCGATCACCAGACCGCGCGCGCCGTCGTCAATCGCGAAATTGATAAAGCGTCCGTCCGCCCCGGCGACCATTTTTATCACGTCGACGCGCTCTTCTACCCTGTCCGTGACGATGTGTTCGCGCCCCTCTGGATGGACCGGGCGGCGCGTGACGATCACGCGGTCTTTGTCAACGAATCCGAGCGGACCGAAATCGCGGCTCTGGAAAGTGTCTGTAGATTCGGTGTGGGTCTTGGTGACTTCGGCGGCTGCGATCAACTGGTCGTTCATCGCGACGATCACGCCGAGGCCCCGCGCCTGCGCGTCAACGGCTACACGAACGGCGGAACGCAGATTCCCGGGCCCGTCCCAGCTCAGCTCCGAGCTGTTGCGCATCGCGCCGACGAAGACCACCGGCTTCTCCCCGTTCAAAACCAGGTCGAGCAGATAGGCCGTCTCTTCGAGGGTGTCGGTGCCGTGCGTGATGACCGCGCCCGCGACGCTCTCGTCGGCGAGCTTCTCTCGCGTCGCGCGGGCCAATTCCATCATCCGCGAAGGCGTGACGTGCGGGCCTGGCCATTTGCCGAAATCGATCACGTCGAAATCGGCTATCTCATCGAGTCCCGGAACCTGCGCGATGATCTCTCCGCCCGAAAGCGCGGGCACGGCGCCGCCCGTCGCGGGATCGAACCGCATCGAGATAGTGCCGCCGGTAAAGAAAGCTGCGAGTCGTGGTTTCATAAACATTCACTTCGATTTTGCAGGCAATGGAATCCGCAGTAGATGCCCGCTATACGTCAACCAGATTTTGCCGCCGGCCGCGTCAACCCAGAAATCGCTGTTGCTCAACGTCAGTCCCGGTAACTCGATGAGCGAAGTGAAGGCGAAGTTTTTGGAATCGTATCGGCCTATATTCGTCACGCTCTTTTGCGAATCTCGAATCGCCGCCCAGAACTCGTTCGGATTCCCGGTCGGTTGCAACTCGCGTGCGAATTCCACATCCAATGGCCTGAATTCGCCCTTAACCTCCAGAACCGATCCAGTTTCAGGGTCGAGCAAATAATTGATCTCGCCCGGATAATGCCCACCGGCGCCGAGCAGTATCTTCCCGTGCGCCGCGACATATTGGACCGGCTGGTGGTGGTCGCCATTCGGCATAGTGACCGTGAACTCTTTTCCGGTTTTCAGATTATGGCGTACAAGTTGCGATGTGTTTTCTCCTCCTTCATTTACTTCCTTTATCGCCGCCAGCCATTTGCCATCAGGCGTAGCGACGGGGTAGGTGTAAGAGCCGCTGATGATCTTTACAGGCTCCGCTCCGGGTTCAAATTTCCATATTCCGGCGTCTTCGCCGGGCGAGCTGTAAACCCAGGCGTTTCCGACGCTCGTCGGCTGGTTGAAGGAGCTGTAATAGCTGTTCCACCTCATTTTCAGCAGCATTGGAATCGCGCTCAATAGGCGGCAAGTCGGGGGATCGTCGGTCACTTTGCCTGGGGCGCCGGATGAGAATTCGCGCCATTCAGGCGTTGCCTCGTCAAAGTCGCGCTTATATTCGGCCCCTTTTTCCCCGATAAGAACCCGAATCTCGCGTCCGGCGCCACAGGCCGTCACCGCCTCCTGTTTTTTATCCGCCAGGAGAACCTCTACGCCGGGGATTTTATCTTCGATCTCGTATCGCGTGACGAACTCTCCGGACTTGCTCAGACGATAGAACAATCCCGAAAGCTCTTCGTGCGGGGTCGGATTTTTCGGCGCGCGGCGCAAAGCGTAAAGCATGATCCTGCGCCCGCCGTCTTTTGTCAGGCGCAGATAGGAATAACATCCCTCGTGGCCGCCGAGGCAGGAGTAACCCTCCGGCCCGAGGTCTTCGACCTCCTGCCGCGAAGTGAAGTCTCTCAACTCTTCAAATTCGCTCTCCGTCAATGCGCGGACGTCTCTGCGCCCTTCGACCTCATAGAGGCTGATTTCAGCCTTCCCGCCACGAACGCGAATAATGACGCCGCGAATATCACTGAAATCGGCCTGCGCCAGCCCATAGATCGCTTCCAAATCATTGCGACTTTTTATCTCCTTGCGCATCGCATCTTCCCAGTACCCCGGTCTCAAGTGGCCGACTCCGGCATCGTCGCCAAGGACATAAGCCTCGCCGCGGCGCCGCGCCAGAACCTGTTTGCGAGCCTCGGCGCTGTCCTCGACTTCAAGATACATCTCCGCGACTTTTGACATCTCGCGGTTCTTAGACTTGAGCAGTCTGGCTACAAGCTCGACCGGCAATTTGTCACGCAGGTAGCGGGCGCAGGCGAGCATCGCGAGTTGGGCTTTCGCGTCGGTTCCTTTGAGCGTCTCTCTATGTTCGCGCTCGTCATTCAGGACCGCGGCGGCGATACCCGCAGCGTATCCACCCTGTTTGATCAGTTTGTAAAGCTCATCGCCCGCGCTCTTTTGTATTGAATCGCGGTTTTGGAGCGCTAGCTTTATAGCGTCCAGGTCGGCCAAACCGGCGCCGATGCGCTCGACCAGGTCGATTTCGACGACAGGCAACGGAACGCCTTCGATGCCGCGCAAGATCCGGCGGGCGACGGCCGGCTGCGACGCGCGTAATGCTTTCGCCCGCTCGATCAGCCCGGCGGCAAACCCTTCGGTGGCCTGAATCGTTTTGCTCCCGATCAGAATGCGACCGATACTGACATTCAATGGAAGCGGCTTCTCCAGAGCGGGGTATTTAGCTCGATTGATCTCCTCGGCGCCGGCTTCCGTAACATCCATTTTTGCATAAGCCTCGACCGCCGCAACCATCTCGTCGTCTGAAAAGCCCCCGCATTCGGCGAGGGCGGTAACGATCTTTTCGCGGCGATCCTCCCTCTCTTCTTTTTCGAGCGCGAGCCGCAGCGCGGGAATTGCGCGTCGGTCGCGGTATTGAGTCAAGGCTGCAGCGGCCGTAGCGCGGTTATCCTGGTTTTCGTCATGTTCGAGGACCCAGATCAATCCCGACAGCAGCTCCGGCGCCTGAATGTCAGCCAGCGATTTAATGAAGCCTGAGAGGTCATCCGCGGCGGCCCAATTCGGGTCCGTCAGCCAGGGCGCGAGCCTTTGCGCTATCTCTTTCTTCAGTTTCTTGTCGGCCGATTCGCGGTTCAGGTATTCGGTCAGGCATTTTACAGCCGACTCATGAACCGCGCGCTGGTTATGGCCGACTAGATTGCTGATGAAGGGAATCCATCTCTCTGAATTCTTATACGCCAGAGGCGAAAGAATGTTGAAAGTCTCCACATACGATTCAAATCTTTCTACTCCTTTGCTAAGCGCGGGGTCCGCTAAAAGCGAGATGATCCAATCCTCCTGCCCATTCCACTCGGTCTTCACCAGATTTGACAACGCCAGTTGACGCGACACGTGGAAGGCGCCGACTTTCCCGTCGTACTCCGCCTCTGGGCGCAGGCTTAACGAATCTGGCTGTAGCGGCGCTATCTGACGCGACACATGGGGCGCTTGAGTGGCGCCGACGATTGCTTTCAATAACGCGCGGTACTTTTCAATCTGCGCGGAATCGCCGGCGGCTTGGGCGCGCTCGTAAAGCAATGACAAAGCGATGGCCGTCATCGGAAAATTCCCGGCGGAGGCGAGGGTTTCCACAACAGGTCTTGCCGCATCCCAATCGAGACGCGCAAGCGCCTGCAAGCTTTCAACGGTCGAGGTTTCATCCTTCTTTGCGCAGGATACTCCACCCATAAACGCTTCGTTTTGGGTGGAGAGGAATGCGCAGCCCCTTTCGCATGTAAAACACTTGTCTCAAGTAGAACACTTGTGGCATATTGCGCGGATGGGTGCTCACCTGT
>DATEMG010000006.1:0-6141 GCA_035275805.1 Blastocatellia bacterium | reverse complement strand
TCGCCACCTCAGATTTCCGCTAGTAACCTTGCTCTTCAACCATGAGGGCGCGCGATAGGTTCGGACCGATGACTTCAACATCGCCGACAAGATCAACTTGCCGTTCTCGTCTTCGACCTCCAGCCGATAGAACGCGGCTTGCGGAGAGGCGGCCCAGGCGAAATCGACCGGGGCGCCTGCGGGAATTGCGAAGCCGTCGCGCGGCAAAAGCGGCTGGAAGGAATTGGCCGTCGAGGCGTTCCGCGTGTTGTCGCCGCCGCCCACCACGTATCGCAGCGCAGGTAGCGGGAATCCAGCCGCGGCTCCTCCCAGCGCCACCCCCGCGCCTGCGCCGACGGCAGAGAGATCCGAAATGTTCTCGCGGTCGTCCGAGGCTTCCACGCGAAGCAGTAACAGATATTGCCCGGCGGCGTCTCTGGGCAGCCGCGCCGGATCAGGCCCTTGCAGAGAATATCGCCCGCCCGGAGGCAGAAAGATATTGAAGCGGCCGAGTTGCGTGAAGCGCTGTTGTGTTCCGCGCTCTTCAACCGGCAGCGAGGCTTCGGGCAACAGGTCGCGCGGTTCAGGCTGTGGATCGCCTGGACGGACGACTTCCCAACGCCCGCGCAGACGCCCGGCGCCAGTGTATTTGATATCGGCGCGGATTGGCGGGGCCTGCCCTCCCGGTTCGATGAAGAGCACGAGCGGCTCCTGACCGTTCGCGCGCGGCCCAAGGCCTGCGCCAAAATCGAGCTGCACGTCGGTGAGAGAAAACGGCGCGCCCGCGCCGTTCCCGCTCAGCCGCATCGTGACGACGACGAATTGATCGGGAGCGCCTGATAGGCTGATGAACCTCCGTACGTAAAAGAACTGCGAATCTTCGCCTCTGGCCGCGGCCTGATAGGCCCTGCGGGCGACCGACGCCGGTACCGAGACGATGTCTGTGTAAGCGTTATTTCCGCTGAACCGTGAGATGTCATAGCGGCTTGGCAGCGTGCCGTAAATTGTGCCCGGCGCGCAGGTGAAGCCGACGGCCGGGGTGGCCGGCTGCAAGTCGCCGCACCAGGCTGTCTGCGCCGGGCGATAATCGCCCAGATTGCCGTAAGTCAGGAAGATCGTGGTCGAGCCCTGGCTGTAAACGTTCACGTTTGTCGGACTGACTCTGATCTCTCCCTGCGCGAACGCGGCCATGGCGAGGCAAGCGAATAATAAAATCGTTGAGATAAGCCTGTTCAAGATAGCCCCCATAATTTCAGAAAAGGATAAAATTCAATCCGGTGTTGAAAGATTGGAGCTTCGTCAGGTTGTCGATGTTCTCGACGAAGTTCCGCGCACGCGCGAAGCGATTGGCGTAGCGAAGGAAGTAATTCGCCTGAAGCTTCTTGAACCGGTTCTCGTTCTCGCGAGTCAACCGATATGCCCATTGCAGGTCGAATTCGTTGTTGAAGTTTCTGGCCGTTCGCGCCAGATCGCCTGCGCCGGTGGTCGAAAGCGTCAGGTTGAATGTCTGACGCCTGGTCGCCCGCCAATTCGCGGCGCCGCCAAAGCGCAGGTTGCGGTCAGTGCGCGCCTGCTCGCGGTTGTTCGCGTCCTCGAAGTTCAAATCGAAGTTGAGTTCGAGCGTCGAAAGCGGACTCCATCCGACCGTCCCGTTGTGCGTGAAGTTCTGCAGATCGGCGCGTTCGCGTCCCAAAGCGCGATTGTCCTGCAGCGAATGATTCAAACGATAGGCCAGCTTGATCCCCTTGATCTGCCATTCGGCCGTGAACGATTGGACGATGTTCGCCTGGTCGGGGATAGCTCCTGGCTGATCGAACCCGCCGCCGATGGGGATGAAATCGGCGGACGCATGCACGCGCTCGAATGTGTAACCGACTCGCGGAAGAAATGGATTGGGCTCCGTGGGCGGGACGCCGCTGAACAATCCCTGCAGCGGCGTGTTGATCGCAAACGCCGCGCGGCGCGTGTTGGCGCGGAGGATCGTCCGGATGCCCGCCAGGTTGTCGTTGAATCTTGTGTGCGCGGCCGTGAAGTTCAGTTCGCCGTAGGAGCCGACGAACTCCGCTTCGTTGCGGAAGAGATCGGCCTGTGTCGAAGCGCCGATGCTTCTGAACAGAGGGTCAACGCGTTCGTGGCGGAAGTTCACGGTCAGGTTGAACTTCTTCGGCTCGACCGCGGGTTGTGACGCGTCTTGCTGCGCCGGCGCGGTTTGCGCCCCGTCGACGCCGGAGGACGCGGGGGGGCGTTTGAAGACGAAGTCTTTGAACAGATCGTAACCGGCGTCGACGTAGCGCGCGCTGCGGGTCTCGGCGCGCGAGGATTGCACGGCGGTTCCCTGATTGAGCAGCGGGTCGTCGGGGTTGTAGAAGTAACTTCGAGTGAAGCCGCCGTCAAGCCGCGCGCGCTCCGACTTGCTCTTGGCCAACAACCGCGCGCTGAAGCCGCGGTTGCGCTCGGCGTCGTTGATGTTCGATTGGTTGAAATTCTGCCGGTTCGACGTGAACCATGCGTCGAGCGCGCCGGCCTCAAAGCGCAATCCTCCCGGACGGCTCTTGAACGCCTCCAGGCCCAGGACGGCGCTATGCATTCGATGACGGCGATTGTCGAGACCGAAGAAATTGTCGAAGCCCACAACGTTGGCGCTGTTCATCGTCATAAGCGAGATGTCGGCGTGGGGGCTTAAAGGCGCCGCCACGGTCATGCCGCGGCTGGAGAAGTTGTTGATCAGATGGCGTTGCGCTCCGAAGCTGCTGTGGCCCAAAGTGAATTTGCGCATACCCTGTTGGATCTGCATCGAGTATGACGAGAGATCGATCTTCGGAGCGCGGCCTTGAAGGTCGCCGAAGCGCAGCGCCTCGTTGCGAAAGCTGGAGCCCACGAAGTCGAACTGGCTCTGCATATTGAACGCGCCGCGAACCATCTCGTTCTTCCAGGTTCCCTGCAGGGTCGCGTCGGCGAAGGTGGGCCGGTCGGGCTTGCTCGCCTCTGGAAAGCTCGTTTCGGCGAATTGCGATTTGAAGCCGATATTGAACTGCGGCGCGAAGTCCAATTTGTCGAAGCCGAACCTGCGCCTGGCTTGCGGTTCGGCCCCTTGCGACGATTGCTGCGACGCCCGTTCCGGCGCCGGCTCCTGTTGCGCGCTCGCGCCGGTCGTGGGTTGCGATTCGGTCTTCGCCTGGACGCCATCGGTTCCATCGGCCAAGTTCTCGCCAACTCGCAGCGTGAAGCGAGCTACTTCCTTCCAATCGTTATTCGGCGGAACGAGGTAGACGGTCAGTTCGGTCGCGCCGAGCGGCAGCGGGAACGACTTTCCGGCGTCATATTTCAGGCTCTGCGCCGAGACGACGAAGAGATCGGTCATATCGGTCGCGCCGACGAGAACAGCCAATCGGCCGGCGCCGGCCGCAAGCGGACGATCGATGGTCAACTCGAAACTCTCGTCGGGCGCTATTGATTGTTTATCCGCGAAGCTAGCCTGCACGCCGGGCGCCTGTGCGCTCGCCTCTTGCCCGGACGACCTGAAAGCCGCTTTCACGTTAGTCAAAGCCAGCGCGAAATGCGCGAAGCCTGGCGCTGTTACGACGATCAGCGCGAGTGGCAATATGAATGGCGTGAATAAACGTGACTGCCTAAACACATCAACTCCATTTAGAAAAAGGCCGCGGGGGAGCCGAACGCGGGCAATGATGTCTGCGCGGTATTCACCACTGTCGTTCAGCCTCCCCGCGGCTATGGATTCGCCGGTTTGTCTCGGCGAACTCCAGTCTCGCCGGCTGCCGCCGGGCTATGGGGGGCCGGCGTCAAAACCACGCGGACACTTTAGGCCGTCGCGTCGAAAGGAGCGTGTGATTTCCCGAATTCCGAAAATGCCACGCTCACCCAGCTATCTACAGCGTTTTTCATTAGGTGTTTACAGCGTGGAATTTTCGGAATTCAGAAAGTGACACTCTGTTCCAATGAAGGGCTGACTACTATGGCCGCGGAAAACGGCAGGAGGTTGGTTTAATCGCTTGATTCAAGCCTCTGAACCTACCCTGAATAACTCAAAACGTCCTGGTTCCATTTCCAGGAATTCAAAGGAGAATCGCATGAAGAAGTCACTGATAGTCAGCTTTATGATCACAGCCTTGATTTACGCCTCGGCCACGCCGCGCGTCAGCGCCCAGACTTGCAGCACGCCTGGTTTTTTCCGGGAAGCGATGCAACAACTGACCAAAGATTGTAAGGACCTGGGCACATTCAGCAACCTGGTCCAATGTGTCTCGAACCCCAAGATCTACCCCCAAGTCATAGCCTTATGGAATAAGATCGCAAACAACGGCGCGGCTACCATAGGCGCACGCGATGCGGTATACAATCAAGTCCACCATGGATCGGTCCTATCGCAGGGGGACCGCAGGTTTCTTGGCGCCCCATCTGATAAACCCAGCGTAACGCTCTCTGTCAAGAAGGTTGACGGCAAAAGCAAATTAGATCTGTCCATCTGCAAGGTGGACGGTAATGGCAACCCGACACTTCTCGACACGTTCACTTTCCAACCAGACGCTCCCGCCGGCCAGGAATACAAGAAGACCTTCTCTGGAGTCCTCGGACACGGCTTCGATATTTTTCTGAATGGGAAGGGCGGGCTCACCAAGTTCGAGTTCGATCTCAAACTCAGCAAGTAAGAGAGAATCCCTCCGCAATCTTTTACCGTGCGGCGCGTGTGGTTAAACGCGCCGCCTGGTTTTTCATATCAACGCCCCGGCGCCGCGCCGTAATGGAATTTCCCGAATTCCGAAAATGCCACGCTCGATCGCGGGGGTGGGGTTATACTTCGCGGGCCGCTTCCCAGACGGCGTTCCATTGACCAATGACCAGACGCGCACAGGTATGGAAAGAAATGCTCTGATTGAGGAGTCGATCGCGCGGGCTTTCCAGCTTGCTTATTTCATCCATGGCGACAGAGAGACGGCGCTGAATATCGCCGCCGAAGCCTTAGCCAAGCTGGAGGTCGCCGCGGCGGCGCAAGACAAAAGGCTCTATTACACGCTGACGGGCCGGGCGGCGCGGGCCGAGCGTTTTCGGACCAAGGTCAGCGTCGGCGAACTTCACCTGCTGCAGCGACTCGTTTACGTCGAGTCGGAGCCTTATGAGCGGCAGGCCGAGCAGTCCCCCAACGGCGAATCCCCCGATGAGGAAGACATGCTCATTTACTTCATCAAACATCTGGTGCGAATCACCGTCAGGCGCAACTCTTTTTACGTCACGCTGGGTTTGAGCCGTTTATTGCACAATTACTCGACGGCCGAGGCGATGGAGATGTACAACGTCCTGGTGCAGGATCCCGGGCGAGTCCGCGACGATTATTACTATCGCTCGCGCAAGGGGAGGCTGATGAAAGAATTGAAAGAGCGCTTTGGCGACCGGCTCCGGGTGACGCGCGGCGCGCGCGGCGAAGAGCGGTTTCAGACCGAGGACGCGCCGGATCGATATGCCGAACTCGCGCGCGAATGCCTGCAAGAATTCACTCCTTGGAGCACGGAATGCGCGATCCCAGCCGGCCTTGACCCTCTCGCTGAAGAGATTCACGATCTCGTCTTCGACGGCTCCGACCCCGACAGGGAGCACGCCATCGAAGTCAACCGCCTCCACGCCGCGCTGCACCCTGACTGCTTCGCGCGTCTGGCCGCCAGCTTAAATTTCGCGTCGCCGGCCGATCGCCTCACGACGCCCTATTTCTACATGGCAAGAGACCGAAATCATGACCAGGACGGCAAGCCGCCACGAAGTTCGCGCCGCGCGCCGCGACTCGACGAGGCCGAGATGAACGCTGTCAAAAATGCGCTCGCCGAGCGGTCGTCGCGGCGCAAGACGGCCGCCGCCGGACTGCTGCGCATTATCGTTGATGGTAGCGAGCGAGCGCGGCTCAACCTCGATCGAACAAGTAGCGCCCGCTTCGAGACGCGGGAAAATGACGAATTGATCGAAGTTCGCTCTGCCGACGGATTGTTGCTCGCAACATTTTTGCTCAATCAGGACGAATCGCAGGAAGCGATTCGTCCCAAGCGAAGCTCGATCGTCTTGGAAAACGGTCAGCGGATTTCATTCTCTACAGTCAGGAACGCCGATGGCGACACGGCGGGCGCGACGATTGACCTCTCTTACCGCGAGACCCGGTTG
>DATEMG010000005.1:0-4424 GCA_035275805.1 Blastocatellia bacterium | reverse complement strand
ATCAACCGTCGCTCCGCGACTCAGAACGGATATGCGTTAGTCGACCCGGCTTTGAAAAGTCGGGCTATACTCACGTGGTCGCTCCGCGACCGGGAAGACGGTTGTTGCATTTATTTTTCAAAGACCATTATTCGTCACGTGATCGTTGCGTCGTTCCACCGCGTAGTGGTGAATAAATTCGTCACTATGCTGAGCGTTTTCGGGGAGGATCGAGGATCGCGTTATTGCGCATAAAGCGATCCTCGACCTTTTTCCGGAATGATCAGTCCATCCTGCGGCCAACTCGAACCGCCCAGTGCGCCGCCTGATCGCGTCGGTGAATGCTCCCTTCTCGTGACCGAAGAGTTCGCTCTCGATCAGTCCCGCCGGGATCGCGCCGCAATCGACCTTGATGAACGGGCCGCATTTGCGCGCGCTCAGGTCGTGAATGGCGCGGGCGAACAGTTCTTTACCAGTTCCAGTCTCGCCCAGGATGAGGACTGTAGCGCCTGTGGCGGCGACTCGCTCGACCAGGTAGAGGGCTTTCCTGAGCGTGGCGCTCCTGCCGACGATCTCTCCGAAATTATGGCTGAGCTTGACTTCCTCCTTGAGAAAGTGGTTCTCCGCTTGAAGCTGGTTCTTCAGCCGCTCGACTTCGTCCAGCGCCTTGCGCAGCCTCGCCTCTGACTCCTTGCGCTCGGTGACGTCTTCCGCCGTGCCCATCAGACCGCGCTCGCCGCTTTCCAGCGTCAACGGCTGAAGGCTGAATCTGATGGCGCGGATCAGGCCGTCTCTGCGCAACACTTCGCATTCGGCGTTCGACACGGGCATGCCGTAGGCCAAAGCGATATGAATTAGCTCGGCGACTCTGATCACGTCATTCGGCGCAATACATTTGTAGATAGAGCGGCCGATTACTTCCTCGACCTCCGCGCCGCACACTTCAGCGGCGGCGCGATTGGCCAGGACGATCTTGCCTTCGGAGTTGATGACGGCGACCGAGATAGTGGCCGCCTCCAGGACGCGCGCCTGAAAATCAAACGTGCTCCGCGATGTTTCGCCCTGTTCAAGTTCTAAAGTTCGCATGGTTCTAGTTTCTATCTGGACTCGGTGATGACACTTATGACGCTCGGGCGCGTAGGCTGTGGAAAATAAGCAGTCCAGGTCAGTTCGGAACCCATCGCGAATCAGACACCCAATGGCAGCCTATGGATTGGCAAGGGAAGCTGGCGCTTCTCCGACATAACAATCAACGCGATGGGGAAGGCGCACGCCATTAACGGCTTTGAAAGACATCGGGATGCAGGGATTTTTGCGCACGCCTTTGAATTTATAAAACTCGATGTCAAAGAGATCGGATCATCCGATGCTTTCGCGAAAATATCTCTCGAACATATAAGACGCAGGGCAGAGGGAATTTTGCCGAAAAATTCCAGTGTCGCGGGTAAATTACAGGGAACGTTATCGCTCCGGGAATAGGTTAGAGGCCACCCGCGGGATCTGAAGGTCTGCACCCCTTTCCGCCTCGCCCTCCCGCGAAAAATGAGAGAAGTAAAGACCTGTTGAAAAAGGTTACGGATCACGGATTGCAGCTGGATGCCCTTGATTGGATTGGCTGTTGCGGCGTTATTAACGGGATTGGGCGATGGCGTTATTAACCTGTTACTAGCGGTAAACCCATTGACCACATGAGTAGTGTCCGAATAAGCTGACCAGGATTTCGGTGTTTGTTCAATCCCCTGAAAATTAGTAACCCAAATAGCAGGGCGTGATTAATCTAGGAACGTTCTCCCCATCATTCCGGGACACGATTATCTGTAGTGACATCGTCAGTAGGTATCGAAGGATATCACAAGATTCAGAAGATAAATCAGTTCTCTTTCTGTAGTTATTAGCTAAACGCAGACGACAGAGTTAGGTGTGTTGGAAGGGAAGTCTCACGCAAAAAGCGCGAAAGACGCTGCAGGTCGTAGTGTGTCCGTAGGCTGTACGTCCATCAACCCCGGTTTGCGCCATGGCATTGGCCCAAACCCTCGCCAGTTCACGGAGGAAAAATGAAATCAGTGACTGATTCAATCAGGAGATCATTTCCAAGGAGGAACAGGTGGGCGCTGGCTTTGGCCATTTTTCTGACGGCCATACTGATTGCCGGCCCCGACAGGTCAAACACAACCAGGGCGCAAGGTCCGAGTTTCAATTACGGGGAAGCGCTGCAGAAATCGCTTTGGTTTTATGAGGCGCAACAATCCGGGGTCTTGCCCGATTGGAATCGGGTCAACTGGCGCGGCGATTCAGGGTTGAACGACGGCGCGGACGTGGGGAGAGACCTGAGGGGCGGTTGGTACGACGCCGGCGACCACGTCAAATTCGGTTTTCCAATGGCCGCCTCGGTGACGCTGTTGGCGATGGGGGCGGTCGAATATCGCCAAGCTTATGTCCAGAGCGGACAGCTCACGCATCTGCTCAACAACCTTCGTTTCGTCAATGACTACTTCATCAAGGCGCACACGGCGCCGAACGAATTGTACGGTCAGATCGGCGCCGGCGGGACGGATCACGCCTGGTGGGGGCCTGCCGAGGTCATGCAGATGGCCCGCCCGGCTGCTCGGATCACCTCGTCCTGTGCAGGTTCGGACCTGGCCGGGGAGACGGCGGCGGCCATGGCCGCTTCGTCAATGGTCTTTCGCCCGACCGACCCCGGTTACGCCGACACGCTGCTGATGCATGCGCAGCAGCTCTACAATTTCGCCGATAACTTCCGTGGGAAATACAGCGATTGCATCAGCGACGCGCGAAACTTTTACAACTCGTGGAGCGGATTCAACGACGAACTGGTATGGGGCGCGATCTGGCTCTACCGGGCCACTAACGACCCTGCCTATTTGACCAAGGCCCAGACCTACTACGCCAACCTGAGCAACGAGCCGCAGACGACCACCAAGTCGTTCAAATGGACGCACGCCTGGGATGACAAGTCCTACGGCTGTTATGTGCTGCTTGCCAACCTAACCAACAATCCGACGTATCGCGCGGACGTCGAGCGATGGCTCGACTGGTGGAGTATCGGCGGTGGACTGCGCACTGCGGGCGGGCTCGCTTATGTGGATTCCGCCGGGTGGGGCGCATTGCGCTACGCGGCCAACACGGCGTTTCTCGCGCTGGTCTACAGCGATCAGTTGAGCGACGCGACCAAGAAGCAGCGCTACCATGACTTTGCGGTCAGGCAGATCAACTACGCGCTGGGCCAGAACCCACGCAACAGCAGTTACGTCGTGGGCTTCGGCGCCAACTCGCCGCGCAACGTGCATCACCGCACCGCGCACGGCTCCTGGAACGACAACATCAATGAGCCGGTGACCAGCCGCCACATCCTATACGGCGCGCTGGTAGGCGGGCCGGGCACCGACGACAATTACACGGACAATCGCGGGGACTTCACCAAGAACGAGGTCGCGACCGATTACAACGCCGGCTTTACCAGCGCGCTAGCCCGCCTCTTTCAGGAGTTCGGCGGAACGCCGCTGGCGAGCTTCCCGACGGCAGAGCTTCCGGACATGGATGAAATTTTCGTCGAGGCCGGAGTTAACGCTTCGGGAACCAACTTCACCGAAATCAGGGCGTTCGTCATCAACAGATCGGCCTTCCCGGCGCGGATGGGCGACAACCTCTCGTTCCGTTACTTCTTCACGCTCGAACCCGGCGTGACGCCCAGCATGATCACCATCAACACCAACTTCAATCAGGGCGCGACGGTCTCCGCTCCGCAACTTTTCTCCGGTTCAACCTATTACGTGCTGGTTAATTTCACCGGGACCAAGATCTACCCCGGAGGGCAATCGGCCTCACGCAAAGAGATTCAATTCCGGATTAGCAGCTCCGGCGCTTGGAGCACGACCAACGACCACTCATTCCAGGGAATAACGACCACGCCGGGCGGGACGCCAGTCAAGGCGCCGAACATCTCCGTATACGCAGGCGCGACCAGGGTCTTCGGCGCCGAGCCGGGACCTGCCGCCCCTGACTTCGCGCTCTCCGCCTCGCCGGCGAGTCTGACGATCAACCGCGGCGCGAGCGGGACGAGCACAGTAACAATCACGCGAAGCGGCGGCTTCACCGGCGCCGTGGACATGAGCGTAAGCGGATCGCCGACGGGCGTGGCCGCGAGCATCGCCCCGACGACCGGCGACAGCCGCGTTCTGACGCTGTCCGCGTCGAGTACGGCGACGCTCGGACCGGCGACAGTTACGATCACCGGAACCGGCGGGGGCCTGACGCGTACAGCCACGATCAGTGTAAACATAACCCAGCCGCAGACACCCGACTTTGCGTTGTCCGCCTCCCCCACGAGTCTGAACGTCGCGCGTGGCGCGAGCGGAACCAGCACGATCACAATCACTCGAACAGGCGGCTTCACCCAAGGCGTAACGTTCACCGCGGGCGCGGCG
>DATEMG010000004.1:0-3894 GCA_035275805.1 Blastocatellia bacterium | reverse complement strand
TCGGGTCATCTACACTCGAAAAGGAGGTGAATAGCCCGAGCTTGTCACTGCTGCCCCTGCATGTGCCGGTCTTGCCGGCCACCTGGCTGAGCGGGTTATAAGCGAGCTTGGCGGTGCCGTAAGTGACCGCGCCAGTCATTCCGGCGAGCATCCTCAGGCGGTCTTCGGGCGACATCACTATTTTGCGTTTCAATTCGGGGATGAAGCTCTGGGTCTCATCGGCGTTGCGCAGGACGCGCGGCGTGTAGAGTTCGCCGCCGTTGGCTATCGCGCTGGTGAAGGCCGCGAGCTGAATCGCGGTCACGCCGAATCCGTCGCCGTGGCTGGACATATGTCCAGTCTCCTGTTCACCCTCGTCAGGAAGGAAGCCGTCGCTTTCGCCTTTGTAGTTGATCCCGGTCCTCGATCCGAAGCCGAAATCCATGGCGTATTTCATCACGCGCTCGTAACCCAACGTCCGCCCTAAGACTTCGAAGACGGGATTGTTCGATCGGGCCAGCGCGTCGGTAAGGTTCATGCCCCATCGGCTCGAAACCTGGACTTCCTGGTCCGGGTCGAAGACGCCTTCGTGCAGCGCGGCTAATCCGACGATCATTTTGACGGTCGAGCATGGTTTGACCGGCGAGCCGAGCGCCATTCGCTGGTTGACCACGGTGAAGATGCGGCCGTTGTTCGGGTCCATCACGACCACCGTACCAGAACGCCCCTGCAGAGCCTTCACAGCCGCGGCCCGGATTTCCGGGTCTTCTCCCGCGGCGTCGTCTTTCAGCATGTTGCCAGCCGCGATGTTGCGGAGCGCGGCGTCGCGCGCCCGTATCGCCCTAAGGCGGGCCAGGTAACGAGAGCGCGCGCGGCGGCGGCTCGAAGACGCCAGCGCTCGGCGTCCGGACCGCGTCGATTTACCGCGCTTACTCAGCGAGCTGACTTGCGACCGGCGCCGCGAACTCCTTCTGGCTGCGAGCTTTCCGGAACGGACTGAGGATTTACCGCGCTTGACGGCTACTTTGGACGAAGCCCTCCCCTTTTTAATGGGCGCGGCTTTCTTCGCCGATGACTTTTTACGTTGTTGGGCATGCGCGGCGCCGCCAACAGAGGTTCCCACGAAAATTGTGAGGATAATAAAGAACGAAAGCGTCATTAAGACGCGATGTCGCTTCCTCATATCTTCAATCCCTTTATCCCTTTCCCGGCGCAGAATTTATTTTTCTGGCGCTGTCTTGATAAGGTTTGTAAGCGGCATCAACCAAGTTTTTAATGGTCGTATGGGGCAACTAGCAACGATTGCGTCAATAGCGCCAGAGCCTGTCCCAAGACCTCCATAGATTTTTGGGGGTGTTTGGAGCTTGATAAATTATCGGCCCGCTTACGCGCGACGCCGGGGGTTGACGCTCGGGCGGGAGTCTAGCAAAACTCTCCCGCCGTAACAACCGGCAATAGGACAGACTTTCTGTCCGTAGCGTGGGATAGACTTTAGTCTGGCCGTCCCCGATTTGTGTTATGCTTAGTTGTAATTCCCGCAGAGTTTCATAATATTTTGACGCGAGGCTTTAAACGTGCGCGAGTTGTGGTCTCAGACAGTATGGCCTTGGCAATTTGTCGGCCTTAGAGACGTGATCGACATCATCATAGTCGCCATCCTGATTTATGAATTGCTCAGGCTGGTGCATGGGACTCGCGCCGTCCAGATGGCAGTCGGTTTGGGGCTGATCGGATTTCTGTATGAGCTTTCGAGCTGGCTGGGGCTTTCTACGGTCCAGTGGGTTTTGCGCAACGCCGTGCTCTATCTCGGTTTCGCAGTCATCGTCCTTTTTCAGCACGAAATACGCGCAGCGCTGACGCACCTGGGCGCCAACATCCGCATCCCCGGCGCAGGCCGTGAACGGGGCCGTAACCCGTTCGGGCAGGAATGGTATGACGAAGTGGTGCTTGCCTCGACCACGCTGGCTTCGGAAAAGACGGGGGCGCTGATGGTCTTCGAGCGCGACGTCGGGTTGAAGACCTACATCGAGAGCGGCATCAGGCTCGACGCCAAGGTCAATTATGACCTGCTTGTGACCATCTTCAACACGCATACGCCGCTGCACGACGGGGCGGTGATCATCAGCAACAACCGCGTCGCGGCGGCCTGCTGCTTTTTGCCGCTGACGCAGAACCCCTTGATTTCGCGCGAACTCGGCACGCGCCACCGCGCGGCGATCGGCGTTACGGAAGACAGCGACGCCTTCGTCGTGGTTGTCTCGGAAGAAACCGGCGTAATCTCGTTTGCGAAAGAAGGAAGGCTGAAGAGGAATCTTGACGGGCCGAAGTTGCGCAGTTTGATTCAACAGGCCATGGAGCCTTGGCGCAGTGACGCCGAGTCTGAGGAACTCGAAGCCGAAGAGCGGGAGCGCGAACGCGATATCGACGCCCTGGTCGGATCCCGCAGGCGCGAAGCCGCCCACGCCTCCTCCGGAGAGAGCGTCAAGGAGGGAACCTCGGCATGAACAGACTGTCTCCCGCGCGACTCTTTCACCGATTGCGCCACGCGCGCGTCGAAAACAAAGGGCTGAAGGCGCTCTCGCTGTTGCTGGCCATTCTGCTTTTCATAGTTTCGCGGCAACCAGTCATCGATCTGCGGCTGGTTGGTGTGCCGATCGAATACCGTGGCCTGAGTCCAGGCGTCAAGATCGTCGGCGTCGCCGAACAGGCGGTGAGCGTGCGCCTGAGCGGCCCGCGTGACATTGTCCGGTCTCTGAGCCCTAACCAACTGCTGGTCATCGCCGACCTGAGCGGCAAGGAGCCCGGCGAAAGAGTCGTTCAACTGAAGATGGATGAAGGCTTCCTGCCCGATAATGTGAAGGTCATGCAGATCGAACCGGCGAGCATCAAAATAAAACTCGAGCCGAATTTGACGAAACGCTTGAGGGTCGAGGCTCAGTTGAGTGGAAAAGTCGCGGAAGGCCGGGAAATTTACAGCGTCGAGCTTTATCCCCGTGAGGTTGAAATCGAAGGCCCTCAATCCGTCGTCAGTAAAATGGAGCGCGTCTTGACGGAAAAGGTCAGTCTGGACGGGCACGACGCCGATTTTCAAACCTCCGTCGAAGTCGAAATCCCGCAAGATTCACGAGTTAAAACTTCGGGCCGGATCGAACTCTCGGCCAAAATCGGCGAAGAGCGCCGGCTGCGGCGCTTCGCCGCCGCGCCAGTCCAGTGGATCGACAAGAGCGCGGCCGGGTCGTTATTGACGAAGACGGTCGGGCTCGAAGTCTTCGGGCCGAAATCATTGATCGAATCCTTGCGCGCGGATGACTTGCGCGTCGAAGTCAAAACAGCCGGCCTTCCTACAAGCGTGACCCGTCTCACTCCCCAAGTCCAACTCCCCGCAAATATCGAAATCAGAAACATCATACCGAGAGAGGTGAAGGTGAAAAGATAATATGGCTGAACTCTTTGGCACGGATGGCATTCGAGGCGTGGCTGGACAATACCCGCTCGATCGGCGCACGATCGAGCGAATCGCTTATTCGCTGGCGATTGAATTAACAAGGCGCTCAGGCTCCGCCCCGCGCCTCGTCATCGGGCGCGACACACGCGAATCAGGGGAATGGATCGAAGCGGCCCTCGCGCGAGGCCTCCAGGCGGCGCGCGCCGGCGCGCGCTTCGCCGGCGTGATCACGACGCCGGGCGTCGCTTATCTGACGCGGATGCTCGGCGCGGACGCGGGGCTGGTCATTTCGGCCTCGCACAATTCGTACGAGGACAACGGAATCAAAGTCTTCTCCCCGTCAGGAAGGAAGCTCGACGACGAAGCGGAACAGGCGATCGAGCGGAGATTGACTGGGGAGTGGGGAGTGGGAAATGGGGAGCGGGAAATGGGGAGCGGGGAATCGGGAATGGGGAAATTAACTTCCTTAT
>DATEMG010000003.1:0-6822 GCA_035275805.1 Blastocatellia bacterium | reverse complement strand
GGATACAAATGCCAAGAGTCAAAATCCGATGAGTAATTCAGAAAACAACAACCAGCAGAAAAATCCGGAAGTCGCAAAGTCTCAAACTACAGGCTCTGACCCCACTCCCCACTCCCCACTCCCCACTCCCCATTCTGTCGCCCGATCGGCGGGGATTGTCAGCGTCGCCGTGATGGGCAGTCGGGTGCTCGGCCTGGTACGCGAACAGGTCTTCTCCTCGTTCTTCGGCGCGAGCTTCGCCAACGTGGCTTTTCAAGTCGCTTTTCGCATCCCGAATCTTTTGCGCGATCTATTCGCCGAAGGGGCGCTGTCGGCGGCTTTCGTCGCAACCTTTTCGCAAACCCTCACCAAACAGGGCGAGCGCGAGGCGTGGCGGCTGGCCAATCTGGTGAACAACGGCCTGATCATCGCGCTCTTGTTCATCACAGTCCTGGGTATCATCTTCTCGCCGGAGATCGTGTCATTTTTGATACGCGACGTTCCGATCGAACCGGCCAGGGCGCAACTGATGTTCGATCTAGCCGTCAAGATGACGCGCATCCTGTTTCCCTTTCTACTGATGGTCTCGCTGGCGGCTGTGGCGATGGGAGTGCTCAACACCAGAGGGCGCTTCGGCGTTCCGGCGTCGGCATCGACGATGTTCAATGTCGGTTCGATCGTCGGCGGACTGGCGTGCGCTTACCTGATGGCGCCCGAATACATCACCAACACCGCCGTCTCGCTCTTTAACCGCCAACAACACGCGGAAGACGATTATGGGGCGGCCGCGGCGATCACCGGGATGGCCGTCGGGACGCTGATCGGCGGAATGCTGCAATGGCTGATCCAAGTTCCGAGCCTTCGCGCCGTCGGTTACCGTTGGCGCCCGATCGTCAGCTTCCGGGACGCGGGCGTCAGACAGGTGATGCGGATGATGACGCCAGCGATCATCGGCTCGGCGGCGCTGCAGGTGAACGTCGTGGTCAACACCATCTTCGCCACGGGCGTCGCCGAAGGCGCGGTTGTATGGCTCGGCAACGCCTTCCGGTTGATCTATCTGCCGATCGGAATTTTCGGCGTGGCCATCTCGACCGCCACGCTGCCCGTCACATCGCGCGCGGCGGCGATGGACAACCTTGATGAGTTCCGGCGGACACTGACAAACTCGCTGCGATTGACCATGCTGCTGACGATCCCATCGGCGGTCGGGCTGATCATTCTCAGAGAGCCGATCATCGCGCTGATCTACCAATACGGGCGGTTCAGGCCGGGCGACACCGTTCAGACGGCGATGGCGCTCGCCTGCTACGCGATCGGATTGACGGCGTATTCGGCCGACCGAGTGCTGGCGCCGTCGTTTTACGCGCTCCGCAATGCGCGCATCCCGATGCTGGTCAGCCTGCTTTCGATTGTAACCAATTACGCCGTGGCGAAGTTCACTGTAGATTACCTGAAGATCGGTCACATCGGGCTGGCGCTCTCGATTTCGGCTGTTGCGATAGTCAACTTCGCGCTCCTCTTTTTCTTCATGCGCCGCAAGCTCAACGGCATCGAGGGTCGCAGCCTCCTATCCACTTTCGCCAAAGTCATACTGGCGTCGGCGGCTATGGGCGCGGTCTGTTGGCTCGTCAGCGATCGGATCGAAAATAATCTGGGCCTGGACGGGATATTCGCGCGATTGATCAACGTCGGCGCTTCAATTTCGGTCGGCGTTATTGTGTTTTATCTTGGCGCGCGTTTGTTGAAGGTCGGCGAGATCACTCAATTGACCGGCGCAATCGAGCGCAAATTCGGGGCGCGCTTTCGCCGTTCACGGCAATGAATTGCAATAAGGGTTTCCCTATTGTCGGCAAACTCAGGAAACGAGCCTTTTGGCCCTTAGCTCCGTAGGAGCGCGATGCTTATAGGCCTTGGCAGGTAATTCTATCAAGCTCCGTAGGAGCGACATATGGCGGATGTCGCTCCTACGGAGCTTGGGAAACTATTGCGCAACATTTTCTATAAACATTCCGCGCCTCTGGCGCTATCTCCTTGCCGAAAACTGATCGATCCCGTTGTCGGCATTCGGCGTTCTCCCGGTCAACGACTCGAGAAAAGCCGCCAGGTCGCGCTGTTCGTCTTCGGTGAGCGAGAGCGCGTCCAGGTCCCATTCCCGGTTGATGTTTTGGCGCCCGCCCTCGTTGTAGAACCTGACGACGTCGGCAAGGGTCTTTGCGCTGCCGTCGTGGAAGTATGGCGCGGTCAGCGCGATGTTGCGGAGGCTGGGCGTGCGGTACGATCCGATGTCGAATACCTGATAGGTGATCAAGACTCTTCCCAACTCCTGTCCGCCCTCCTGTTTCGCCAAAGCGTCGATCACTTCCCTGGATTTGGCGGTATCAGTGGCCGCGTAGGCCTGTCTGGAGAGTTTATCGAAGTTGGGGTGGTTTGCGGCGACGCCGGTGTTGTGATAGTTGAAGTCGGTGAAGAAGGGCAGAGAGTCGCTGAAGGTGTGGCAGCGCGAGCACCTGGCCCTGCCGCGAAAGAGCGCGAATCCGCGTTTGGCCGCTTCGCTGATCGCGTTCTGATCGCCGGCGACGAATCGGTCGAACGGCGCGTCGCCCGAAACCAGCGTGCGCTCGTAAGCCGCTAGCGCAAGGCCTACAAGCTCTATCCGCGCTTCGGAGCCGAAGACTGATCGGAACTCGGCGCGATATTCGGGGATCGCGCGCAGCCGCGCGACGACCTCGTCGTAAGAGCCGTTCCCCATCTCCAGCGGGTTGACGAGCGGTTGGACGGCCTGATCCTCGAGCTTATCCGCTCGCCCGTCCCAGAACTGGCCCGTGTTGAACATCGCGTTGAGCAGCGTTGGAGAATTGCGCGGGCCGCGGCGTCCTGCGATTCCTTCGGCGACAGCGCGGCCGTCGGTGAAGGCGCGTTTCGGATCGTGGCAGGAAGCGCACGAGACGCGGCCGTCAAATGACAGCCGCGCGTCGAAGAAGAGCTTGCGCCCAAGCTCGATCTTCGCGGGCGTCATGGGATTGTTCCTAGGGACGTAGTAATCCCAGGTATCCGCCGGGAGACCCAACGGAATCGAACTTTTCCAGGGAGGTTGCTGCGCGCCGAAACCTGGCGCCAGCCAGAGCAAGGCGGCTACGGCAAATGCGGAGACTACGAGCAGACGTAACGACTTTCGACGGGAGCCTCTCATAACCATTTCGCGTCCTCCAGGGGCGTCGAATCAATACCGCGAGCGGTACTGATTTAAATCTGATCCAGGATCAATTTCGCAATCGTTAAATAGATTAATAATCCGGTCGCGTCAACCAGCGTCGTGATCAACGGCGCGGACAGGACCGCCGGGTCGACTCCGGCGCGGTGCGCGGCGATCGGGACGATCGAACCGACCGTGGTCGACCAGACGCAGATCGCGCAGACCGTGACGGCGATGGTGAGCGCCAATTTGAAGTCCCGCGTCACCCAGTACGCCTGGGCGAAGGCCACCATCCCGATCATCACGCCAACCAGCAGCCCCGTCGTCGCTTCGCGCGCAGCCACGCGCCAGGCGTTTTTGACGCCGATCTCCCCGAGCGAGAGGCTGCGGATGACGGTCATTACCGTTTGGGCGCCGGCGTTGCCGCCGGTGCCGATCAGCAAGGGGACGAAGAAGGTGAGCGCGACCACGGCGGCCAGTTCGTCTTCGAAGCTGTGCAGCACCTTGCTCGTCAAGGTCCCGGCCACAAACAGGAACAGCAGCCATCCGATGCGCTTCCGCACGACGCGGAGGATCGGGTTGTCGAAATAGGGCCGGTCGAGCGCGCCGGGCTCGACCGCCGCCATTCGCAAGATGTCCTCGGTCTGCTCTTCGATCATCACGTCGATCACGTCGTCAACTGTTACGAACCCGACTACGCCGCCGTCGTCTTCGAGCACGGGCACTGCCAAAAGGTTGTATTTGGCGATCTTGTTGGCGACGGTCTCTTGATCGTCACCGGTGTGAACTGCCACTGGCTTGCGGCGCATCACTTCGGTTATGGGCTGATTCATTTCGGCCATCACCAGGTCGCGCAAACTGACTGCGCCGAGGAGACCTTCGGTCTCAGGTTCGAGCACGTAGCAGGCGTAGATCGACTCTTTTTCTCGCGCGACCGAGCGGATGTGTTTGAGCGCGTCGCCGACGTTCATTTGCGGATCGAGCCGGACGAACTCCGTGGTCATGATGCCGCCGGCCGTGTGCTCGGGGTATTGCAGCAGGTGTTCGAGTTCCGCCTTCGCTTCCTCGCCGACCCTGGACAGCACGCGGCGGCGCTCGATCAGCCCCATCTGCTGAATGATGTCCGTCCGCTCGTCCGCCGAAAGCCCCTCGATCACCTTGGCCGCCCTCGTCGGGTCGAGCTTTTCCAGGATCGCGCCTCGGCGCGTCATCGTCGGCTGGTCGAACAACTCGACGACACGCGCAACGGGCAGCATCATCACCACCGTCGAGGCTTCGATCAGCTTCAACTGGTTGAGCAGTTCGACCAGATCTTCAGGCGGCAGGTCCGCCACCTGTTCGCTGATGCCGACGAAACTCTCGTCAAGGCGAAGGGTGATCCGCTCTCGCAACTCCTCCAGCGTAGTCATTCACTTACCTCCCTTCCGTTGAAATGGAACTGACGGGGCGACGGGGGGACTCACGCGACGGGGCGATGGTCTATTCTTCTCTTTTCGCCCCGTCGCCCCATCGCCCTATCGCCCCATCCTTGCAGTCTCTTTGTATCCTTGTCTGCGGCGGTCTACCTTCTCTCTTCCCACTTCCTCTTCAACTCATTCAGCAGGTCGATGAACCGCAGGTCACAGCGCAGGTTGTCGAGTCGAGGGTTGTCGGCGAAGAGCGGGTAATTTTCGTTGCCGAGTTGAATGGCCCTTTTGATCCATTCGACCGCCTCGTCGCGCATGTTCTCCATGGCGTAAAGCGACGCCAGCCAGAGCGCTACGTCGTGATCGGCGGCGGCGATCTGCTTGACATGATCGGTGATCAGGCTGCGGGCGCGTTCATGTTCCCCGCGCGCGCTGCGACACCAACCCAGAAGGATTTGCAGCGGGTCGAAATGCGGGTGTTGATCGAGAGTTTCTTCGGCCAGCTTCCGGCATTCCTCGACGCGCCCCTGGTTGAAATAGGTCAGCGCGAGGAAGGTCTTTACCAGCGGGTGGTCTGGCTCGACCGCGCGCCCTTTTTCCAGTTCCGCGATGGCCCGGTCGTATTCGTGGCGGTAAGCGTAAATCCGCCCGCGATTGTAGCCGGCGATGACGCCGTCGTTTGGGTTGAGTTCGAGCAGCCGGTCGTATTGTCTGAGCGCCTTGTCGTAGAGGCCGTTCAGGCGATAGAGCATTCCGGCGATGATGAAGACGGTCGGGTCGTTCGGGGCTTCGCGCCGCACCTCGGCCAGCGTAGCCAGCGCCTGCTCCTTCTCGCCGCGGTGCAGATAGACGTAGACCATCTGCAACCGCGCCCCCGACAGGTTTTCGTCCAAATCCAGCGCGCGCAGCAGCGATTTTTCCGCGAGGTCGAAATACTCGCCGCCGCCGTACCCCTGGGCATGATGCACGTAGCATCGCCCCAATCCATAATGGGCGCGCGCGAAGCCGGGGTCGAGCCTGATCGCCTCGTGAAACATCCTGATCGCCACGTCGAGGTCGCTGTCGTCGAAGGTGTGCGACATGTATTGGAACAACAGGTCGCGCCCGCGCAGGTAGAACTCATGGGCTTCGGGGCTGGTCGTGAGCGGCTTCTCTCTCTTCTCCTGCTCCGCTTCGGTCAGCTTCACTTTCAAGCCCGAAATGACGCGCTCGGCGATGGTGTCCTGCAGCGTGATCAGGTCGCGCGCGTGTGAGTCGATCTTCTCGCTCCACAGTATCTCGCCGGTGGCGGTTTTGATCAGTTGTGCGGTGACGCGAAAACGATCGGGCGTTTTGATGAAGCTGCCGACCAGGACAAAGGGCGTCGCCAGGTCTTCGCCAACCCGGCGCGGATCGACGTTTTGACCGGCATATTGGGCGATGTATTGCGACGGGCGCACCACCAGCGAACGCACGCTCGCGAGTTCGGCGATGATGCCGTCGGCCAGCGAAAATTCGTAGAAATTGTCCTCGGCGTTGCCCGAAAGATTTTTGAACGGCAGCACCGCGATGACCTGCTTGTCTTCGCTACCCCAAGTCGGAGGCCTGGAAGAGGACGGGCGCGCCGAGTCCGATTGGCTCGACGATTGACTGGGCGCCGCGCTAGGCGCATGGCTGTTGCGAATCTTGTTGAAAACCCTGCCGAGAGTTCCGCTCAATCGCCATGAACTGCGTGCGCTTCGCGGGGCGAGGAGGATCGCGCCGATGCCCGCAAGCTCGACGCCCGAATCCTGCAAGAGCTGTCGCAGCAGAGCCTTCAATTCGTCGCGCATTTCGGCCATGGTCCCGAAGCGCTCGCGGGGTTTCTTGGCGAGCGCGCGGTCGAGGGTGATTTGGAGACGCGGCGGGACGCCGGAAATCTCTTCGGCGACCGGCTCCGGCTCGTCGTTGATCACGGAGTTCAGAATTTCGATCCGGTTGCGGCCTCTGAACGGCTGGCGGCCTGTGACCATTTCATAGATCAAGACCCCGAGGCTGAATATATCGGTGCGGTGATCGACGCGCTCGCCCGCCGCCTGCTCCGGCGACCCGTACCCGGCAGTTCCGTAAGGGAGGCCTATTTCAGTCATCGACTTGTCGGGGTCAGCGCCGGACTCTTGATCGGTCGCGAGCATCTTGGCCAGGCCGAAGTCGAGCACTTTGACCTTGCCCTGGTCGTTGACCACGATGTTGTTCGGCTTGATGTCTCGGTGAACTATGCCGCGA
>DATEMG010000002.1:0-6667 GCA_035275805.1 Blastocatellia bacterium | reverse complement strand
CAGCCGCTTGCTTACGCGCGCGGTACTGTACCAATCTCACGTGTTCTGATTTAACGAATGCCAAAAAAACGTAGTTTACGAAATGCTGAGTATAGGGAGAAAGCGCAAAATATGAAGCTTCGTCTAGTCATCACGCTGCTTGCCTGCGCAGGCTTAAGTTTGGCGCCAAGCCGGGGGGCGGACCTGGGAATCAACGGTCCTAGCATTATCCTCGAAGCGTCGCTTGCTTCCGCGCCTGGGGCGTCACTCCCTCGAAGCAGCCCGGAAGCGCAGGGCGTCTCGTCCGCCGCCATCCTTTCGTTCATCGAAGCGGCGGACAAGAGCATAGACTCGTTGCACAGCTTTATGCTGTTGCGTCATGGCCAGGTGGTCGCCGAAGGGTGGTGGTCGCCCTATAACGCCCAATCGCCTCACGTCTTATTCTCTCTGAGCAAGAGCTTCACCTCCACGGCAATCGGGCTGGCTATTTCGGAAGGGAAGCTGAGCGTTGACGACGAGGTCCTGAAGTTTTTTCCCGATGACGCGCCGGCTGAGCCCGGCGCGAATCTGAAGGCGATGCGCGTCCGCGACCTGCTGCGCATGAACACCGGCCACGAAACCGAACCGCCTCGTCCGCCTAATCAGTCCTGGAAGAAAGCATTCCTGAACCACCCGGTCCGCTTTAAGCCGGGGACGCATTTCCTCTACAACACGTCGGCGACTTATATGCTCGCTGCCATCGTCGAAAAGACGACAGGCATGTCATTGTTGGATTATCTGCGGCCGCGACTCTTTGAACCTCTCAGCGTCGAAAATCCCACATGGGAGAAGAGCCCTGAAGGAATCACCGTCGGCGGCTATGGTCTGAGCGTTCGCACCGAGGACATCGCGCGTTTCGGACAGCTTTACTTGCAAAAAGGCGATTGGCTAGGGAAGCGACTCATTCCGTCGGCCTGGGTCGAAGAGGCGACTTCATTTCAAACGTCGAACGGCAGTAGTCCCAGGAGCGACTGGGAGCAGGGCTACGGTTATCAGTTCTGGCGTTGCCGCAACGGCGCCTATCGCGGCGACGGCGCGTTCGGCCAATATTGCGTCGTGCTGCCGAAGCAAGACACGGTCATCGCCATCACGAGCGGTCTGCGTGATATGCAGGCGGTTTTGAATCTCGTATGGGAAAAACTCCTGCCGGGACTCGCCGCCACGTCGGCGGCGTCTGACAAGCCCGCACAGGAAAAACTCGGACAGGCCCTGAAGAATCTGTCGCTCCGGACTCCGGAAGGCTCAGCGTCTACTCCGGCGTCTCTCGGCAAGGCGCCTGGCCAAAAATACCTGTTCCCGGCTAACGCCAGAGGGCTGGAAAGCGTCGCGCTAGAGGACAAGCAGCCCGGCTCGACGACGATCATCGCCCGATTCAACGGAGTCGAAACGCGCATTGAGTGCGGCCACGGCGCCTGGAAAAAAGGGCAGGCGGCCTGGGGTTCTCAAAGACTTCAGCCGGTGGCGGCCAGCGGAGCCTGGAGCGCGGACGACACTTTCACTGCGAAGCTGGCCTTTTATGAAACGCCGTTCGTTTACACGGTCAGTCTGAAGTTCGCCGGAGACGAGTTGCGCTACAAAAACGAATCGAATGTGGGGTTCGGCCCCGCCAGAGAGCCGGAATTGGTTGGAAAAGCTGCGCTGGCCGAGAACAAGCATTAAGTATTAGAGCATGTTTTGAAATAAGGAGCTTATGGGAGAGATCGTAGCCGCGATGGCCACTTGCCACGCGCCGCAATTATTCACTTATCCGCCGGACGAAGACCCGGCGCAGCTCGACGCCTCCATCGCCGGGATGCGTGAACTCGGTAAGATTCTCGACGAGACGAAGCCTGACGTGATCGTCTTTATCGGCAGCGATCATCTGGAGACTTTCTCCATCGATTGTGTGCCGACATTCGCTATTCTCGCCGGCAGCCGGGCGATGGCGGAATTCGCCGGGCGGAGATACGATCTGCCGATTCACCGCGAGATGGCGGAGGACTTTCTATGCAAGCTGGTCGAGGCGGAATTCGACATCGCTTATTCCGAAGACGCCCTGCTCGGCCACACATTCGCCGTGCCATTCGAGTTCGTGATCGCCGGACGCGACATCCCGGTCATCCCGGTCCACATCAACGTCTATATGCCGCCATTGCCTCGTCCGAAACGCTGCGCCGCGCTCGGACGCAAGATCGCGGACGTGATCGCGTCGCGCCCCGAACGCGTGGCGATCATCGCCAGCGGCGGGATGTCGCACTACCCAGGCACGTGGAAGTATCCGCACCCCGAATTCGATTTCGACAAATGGATGATCGCCGAATTGGAGCGGGGGAACGCCGGCGCGCTGTTCGATCTGACCACCGAGCAACTCGACGAAGTCGGCAACACCGAGTTGTTGCCCTGGGCTGTTATGTTCGGCGCCATAGGCGATGTCCCTGGCGAGCTCATACAATACACGCCGACATGGCATCACGGCCACGCGATGATGCGGTTTCTGCCCGCGAGGCCGAAGGCCGCCGCGACCGAAACGCCGACGAAGTACCAGTTCAAAAATCAGGGCTTCGAGTTTTACAAACACCCCCCCGCCTCCGCTTACAAGCTGAACAAGATGCTGTTCGAGGTGCGGACCGATTCCAATATGCGTCGTCGATTGTTGAATAACCTCGATGAGGTTGCGGCGGAGTGGGGGCTGAGCGAGCAGGAGAAAGAGGCGACGCAGGCGATCGCCACGGTGGGACAGGCGAAGAAGATCAGCGATAACGCCGCTGTGTTGATCGCGGCGGGCGCTCACCCGCTCCAGGCGCTGATGACGCTGCACGCGGTTCATGGGGAGTTCCGAAAACTTCAACGAGAGAAATACGCCACAGAGCCACAGAGCCACAGAGAGGAGTGAGAGAAAAAATGAGTCGTTTGAAAGATCGTATTGCGATCGTCTCGGGCGCCGCCGCGGGGATCGGCCGGGCGGCGGCGATTCGACTGGCCGCCGAAGGCGCGAAGATAGAAATTCTGGACATCAAGAACGCTTCCGAAGTTTGCGAAGAGATTCGCGCTGCGGACGGAGTCGCAAATTCATCCATTTGCGACGTGACGAATGAGGCGCAAATCGCCGAAGCCGTCAAAGTTATAGAACAGCGTCATGGCCATGTGGACATTCTGGTCAACAACGCGGGCATACTGTCGGGCCGCACGCCCTGGCATCAACTTACTTACGACGAGATCAACCGCTTCGTGCAGATCAACTACATCGGTTACTTCCTCGTCTCGAAGGCCGTCTATCCGCTGCTCAAAAAGAGCCAGTGTGGGCGCGTAATCAACGTGGCTTCGCGGACTTATTTTCTGGCCAATCCGGGGCAAATGGCCTACGTCGCGGCGAAGGGCGCGGTTATGGGCTTCACGCGTGTGCTGGCCAAGGAAATGGGCGACGACGACATCACGGTTAACGCCGTCGCCCCCGGAATGATCGCCACCGAAGGCACGATGGCCCATTCCAACGAGGAAGCCTTCAACCGCGTCATGCAGAATCAGGCTATCAAGAAGCGGGGCAAGCCGGAGCACCTGGCCGCGCTGATCGCATTTCTCGCAAGCGACGACGCCGAGTTAATCACCGGGCAGATGATTCTTTGTGACGGCGGAGGATATCTTCATTGAAATAATAACGGCGACAGCCGGTCTGATTTATGCGCATGGTTTATTTATACCAAGGCCTCAAATCCATCCTGAAAGGAACACCTATTATGATCAAAAGGAAAGGTTTATTACTTGCGGCTATGACGGCGCTGCTTGTGAACGCGGTCGTGTTGGGGCAGACCACCACAGCGACGCTCTCCGGCGTAGTCAAAGACGCATCAGGCGCTCTCGTTCCCGACGTGAAGGTCACCGCGAGGAACGCGGCCACAGGGGCGACGCGCGACACCAGGACCGACAACGAAGGGCGCTACAGTCTGACCAATCTGGGCCCGGGGCAATATGAGGTTCGCGCCGAGCGCGCCGGGTTCAAGACGGCGGCGCAAAGCGGCGTGATCCTGACCGTCGGCGGCGCGACGGCGTTGGACATGACCGTTCAGATCGGCGAAGTGACCGAGGTGGTCGAGGTCAAACAGGAAGAGCCGCTGATAGAGCCTACCAAGGCGGAGTTAAGCCGCGTGGTCAACGAGCGAACCATCGAATCGCTCCCGATCATCGGGCGTAACTTCGTGGACTTCGCCAAGCTTTCCAGCGGCGTGGCGCCGGGACGCGAGAACACCGGCGGAGGCGCCTTCAAGGAGCCGGACACCGGCGTCGGCTCAGCCGCGGCGCCGCGGCTGACTTTCGGCGGCCAGTCCGAACTGAGCACGCTGATTCTGGTGGACGGCGCCGATAACATCCAGAACGCCACCGGGTTGCCGCGCGTGACTCCGTCGCAGGAAGCCGTGCGAGAATTTCGCGTACTCAACTCCACATTCCTGGCCGAATACGGCCGCGCGCTCGGCGGCTTCGTCAATATCGTCACGAAGTCGGGCACGAATCGCTACAACGGCTCGGTCTATTACTTCGGAATGAACGATGAGCTCAACGCGCAGCCTCTCTTGACCGGGGATAACCCTGTGCTGCGACAGAACCAGTACGGCGCGACGATAGGCGGGCCGCTCAGGAAAGACAGGACCTTCTTCTTCGGGAGCTATGAAGGGCAGCGCCGCGCCGAATCCAATAAGTTCTCGTCGGTCATTTTCAACAACCTCGATGCGATCAACGTCACAAAGAGGTTTTTCGGTTTGACTCCGGAGACCACAGACGTGCAGCGCGCGAATGACTACGATGGTTTCCTCGCCAAGCTCGATCACAAGATCACTAACAACAATGACTTTTCGGTCCGCTACAACCTGCTCGATTCAACCACCGAGAATTTTCTGGGAGGCGGCGGGCGCGCCTCAGCGGCTTCGACGACGAGGAGGAATAACGACGTTCTCGATCAGTCTCTGGTGGCCAGCGACACCGCGCTGCTGGCAAGTAATGTGGTCAATGAAGCCCGGGTCCAGTGGGCTCGCCGGAGCTTCGATTTCACCCCGGTGATCAATGAGCCTGACCTGGAGGTCTCGAACCTGCTCATCACCGGCAAGACCACTTCGGACATGGACTTCTATCGCGAATCGCGGCTGCAGTTGTCAGACAACCTGAGCGTCGTTTCAGGGGGACATGCGCTGAAATTCGGAGCGGACTTCAATAATATCCGCAATACGAGCCGGTTGGATCTCTTCTTCCCGGCGCGGGTGATCTTTACCAGCCTACCCGCTTTTTTGGCGCCATCACCGGCGCCGGGGGTCTTCTGGTGGGGATTGGCCAACGGGACGACGACGCGCGCGGCGGTTCCCGTGAACCCATTCACGCAGGCTGTCCCGAGCGATATCGCGTCCCTTACCACAACCAGGGTAAACCATAATTCATATGGTTTCTTTGGCCAGGATGAATGGAAGGCAACTTCCAATTTGACGCTCACCTACGGGCTCCGCTACGACTTTGAGACTTATCCCGAGCTACTTGTGACGCGCAGGGACAAGAACAATTTTCAGCCTCGCGTGGGCCTGGCTTACTCCTTAACCCCTCGCACCGTCGTGCGCGCCGGGTTCGGGATTTTCAATGACCGCCAATTCGCCAGCATCGGGCAGCAGATCAGCGTCGTTCAGTTGGGCAGCGCGGGCGATCTGCCGAACGCCAACGTAGTCTTTCCAGGGGTGTCGCCCATAAGAGGGCTGTTCATTCAACCGACCGTTGTTGGCCCCCCAATCGCCCCCCCAATCGCAGCCACTCCCACCACATGCCGTCCCGGAGGCCCGACGATCATGACGACGAGCACGGCGCAACTCGCCACATGTATTTTCACTACTACAGGCCAGGTTCCGGCCGCGCCGATGGTCGGAGGCGTTATCAATCCAGGCTTCAGGGACAATAAGAATGGATTCCTGCGCACTCCTTACTCCGAACAGGCCAGCCTTGAAATCTCGCACGAACTGGGAGGGGGCATCGCGATCACCGTGGGCTATCTCTATGTGCATGGTCTGAAGCTCGCGGCGCACACAGGATTACTCAACGGCGTGCAGACGGGCACTTTGATCAATGGGGTAGTGGTCCCGGGCGTGGTCGCGGGCGGCAAACCCGTCTTCAATCGAGCGCTCGGCGGACGAGTATTCCCGGAACTCGGCGATTTCTACGTCACCGACGACATCGGATACTCCATCCATCACGGCGGGACGTTCGAGGTCGAGAAGCGGTTCTCGCGCGGGTTCAGTTTTCACGGCAGCTATTCTTTCTCGAAGACCATCAACAACGCGGAATCGGTGGCCAACCTGGCCGACCTGCCAGAAGGGCCGAGCATCGGGACGGAGCGCGCCGTCTCGCGCCAGACTGTGCCTCACCGGTTCACGCTGGCATTCGTCAGTCAGATTCCCGAGAGCGCGGGCTTCCTGGGCAAGTTCAAGTTCAGCTCGCTGCTGTCGGTCCAATCCGGCAGGCGATTCAATATCTTCGCCGGCTCAGACGCGAACGGCGACGGCAACCCGCTCTCCGACCGTCCCAGCAATCTGGGCCGGAACACGCTCGAAGGGCCGGGCTTCGCCAGCTTCGACATGCGCGTTGCGCGCGAATTCCGCTTAAACGAACGAGTCACCGCCGAATTCAGCGGCGACTTCTTCAACCT
>DATEMG010000001.1:0-3377 GCA_035275805.1 Blastocatellia bacterium | reverse complement strand
CCAAGCCCTGCCGGCTAAAGCCGGGACTCTAAACGCTGTCTCCCAACGTTTGTAGTTAAACTGGATATCGCCAGAAAAAAAAGCGCTAAACACAAGAAAACTTAGTTTACAGAGCACTGATTACAGTGTTAACTCAGGTGAATGCGATCTTTTTCAAATGCATTGATTGCCTCCCGCTGATTTCACTACTCGACCACTACACGATCAGTCGCCCCGCGCCCGAATGTTTCGGGGTGGTACATTTCTTCGGCCTTCGACGGAGGAACGACGAACACGCCGGGAGTCGTCGCCCGCGCCACGTACGAATAATTGTAGACTCCTTCCCACAACAATGAGGTGAAGGCCTCGACCCGTTCGTCGCGCATGTTCTGATGCTCAAACCATTGCCTCCACCAATAGTGACGCCAATTGCCCTGGGCCTGATCGTTCGTGTCTTGTGGGATACGGCCCGTGATCGCCAGTTCGGGGTTGAGCGTTTCGAATCCGGCGGGCAGCGGATCGACCAGCGCCACGTGATAACGGCGAGCGGTCGCGACCATCGTCAATCGCACGCGGACTTGCGCGCCGGCCTTGATGCGCCATGTCCCGTCCTCCTGGCGGCGCACGTCGTTCGGGTCGTCAATCGCCTCGTATGCGCGCGTTACCGTGAAGCCGTAATCGGCGGGTTTAAGCTGCAAACTTGTCGGCGAATAATTCATGCCGATGCGATAGTAGAGCCGTCCCGCGCCCTCTTTGCTCAGGATCAGATTCTGCGCGCCCGATTGACTCATCAGATAACTCATCGGCACGTTGATCTGATGGCTGTCGGTCGTGCGGCCCCTGAATTCGTGGCCTCCGGCGAAGGCTTCGCCCAACCAGGCGCGGGCCACGAAATCCGGCGTGACTTTTTCGTAGACCTGGAAGTAGCGGTCGAGCGCGAGCAGCACGAAGCAGTTCTCCTGCGTATTCATCCATCGCCCCGCTTTGCGATGCGCAAGCAAGCCGCGGACGATCTTCGGGATCAGATCGCTCTTCGGACTGTCGCCGATCAACGATTCCAGGATAATGCCGTCGGCGCGCCTGTCGGAATGGAGCATCACCTGCGCTCCGTCTTTGTACGAGGTCGTGAAATGGGCCGCGCCGGCGGTCTCTTCGGCGCGGTTGTTCAGATGGGCGCGAATGGCCGCGAGCGAATTCGCGTCGCCTGACAGCGCCGGCATCAACCAGCCCAGAGCTTCCAGCGAAAGTTTATCCACTCCCCCCGCCGAAGAGATCAGCGAGCGCGCCTTGGCCGCGTCGCGGTCTCCCATCCGGTTGCGCACGTAGAGCGCGTAAGCGACGAGCGCGCGACGTGACTCGACGCTGTACCAATGCGGGATGTGTTGTTCGATGCTGCGCAGGTAGCCTTTCGACAGTTCGATCATTTCAGGAGGCGTGTTGAAACCTTTCTCCTTCGCGCGCTGCAAGGAGTGCGCCACGTGAATGCTCAGATAAGGCCAGGTCTCGCTGTCACGCCGCCAGAATCCGAACCCGCCGTTCGGACTCTGCATCCCCTGCAAGCGTTTGAGGTCGCGGTCGACGGCAGCGATCAGTTCGTCAGCTTTCGGCAATCCCTTCGCGTCGAAGGCTCCGAGCACGTCGCGCAATGCGGCAATAGCCAGAACACGCGACGAAATCTGCTCGGCGCACTCATACGGGTACTGAGTCAGATAGATCACCGCGTCGGTCAACGCCTGAAGCTGCGTCGACGATGTAGTGACCTCCAACCCGCCGAACTGTTTGAACGCGTCCGACGGGGCCTTGACCGGTTGAATGATCGCGCCCGCGTCGACTTCACCATAGGTCGCAAAGGCCTCGGTAGTGGCCGGAGTCCACACCGGCAGGCTGATCTCGGCCGCGTCGGCCCACTTGCCGCTAGCCGCCGCGATCTGGAATCGAGCTGTACCAGGCTTCGTAGTCGTCGCCGGGAAACGGACCTCAACGCGGTCGTTCGCGGGCACGGTGACCCGTAGACCGTTCGTAGTCCCGCCTTTAGGCGGAAGGGCTTGAGACGCCGAGCCGGTTCCGCCTGCGGTCGTGGCTACGAACTCCGCATTCGCCGCGCGCACAGCCACATCGACCTTCAGCGGCTGGTCGGTCTGATTCTGTACGACGACCGGCAATTCGACCTTGTCGCCGAAATTGAGGAATCGCGGAGCGCTGGGCCTGGCCATTATCGGCAGCCGCGCCGTGATCGCGGATTCGCCTATGCCGAATTGCTTCTCGCCCGCGACGGCGACGGCCATCACGCGATATCGCGTCAGGTTGTCGGGGAGTTTGATTTTGACGCTGGCTCGCCCATTGGCGTCGGTCGGCAGCGAGGCGGCGAAGAAGGCGAGGGCGTTGAAATCAATGCGGGCGCGGATCGACTCGTCCACCGTCTGTTCGCGATCAGCAGCCTTGTCTAAAGATTCTGCTCTCGCTCTCGCGCTAGGTTTCTTCGCCGCTTCCGGCGCGGAGGAAGGTGGCGGTGGCAGTGGCGCCGCCGCCGGAGGGCTGGTCAGGGCCAGATAATCTCCGCCGCCGCCGCCTTTCGCTTTCCCCATCTGACTGATCAGAGCGTCAGGCCTGGCAAGCTGCACCCTCTCACGCAAATGATGATTCCTGACATCGTTGCCGCGCTGAAAGTAAAAAGTGTCTAGCGGATCGGCGAGCTTATAACCAGTTAACGCCAGGACCGACTCATCGACCACGACGAGAGCGACCTCGGCGTTCTGCGCGGGTATGCCTGCGGCGTCGCGCAATTCGACATCAACTGTGGTCTCGCCGCCCGGCTCAAGTTCTTTGTCGCGCGGCGTCGCCGCAACCGTCAGTTTGCGCGTCGCAGGCGGGATCGGAAGGTTGATCGTTCCCGAAGCGAATGCCGGTCGCTTCGGCAGTTTCGGATCGGGCTTGCCTTCGTCGTCCGGCCGCGAGGATGCGCCGACCAGATCTACCTGGACGTGAATGTTCGGCAGGTACTCTTCCTTGATCGGAATCTTCAACGTCTGCGACGCGGAATCCATAGTGAACCGCTCGCTCGTGGCGAGTCCCGAACGGCGCAGCGTCAAGACGCCTTCCGCAGGGAAGAACGGCGATTGAACCAGAATCTCGGCGGTGTCGCCCACCTTATACTCTTTGCCGCTCGGGATCAGTTCGACCTTCTCCTGCGCCAGATCGCGCTGCGGGGGCTGTTTGCCTCCGGCCACCCACAAGGTAAATTCGGTTTCGTTCGGGCGTTCGCGGTCGTCGTAGATTCGCGCGGTGACGCGGTAGCGGCCGCCCTCGCGCGTCTCGAAGCGGCATTGCGTGGCGTTCGCGCCCGATTTGATCACGCACTCCTGCGGAGCGGTCTCGCGCTCCTTCCATTCGCCCTTGTC